>NZ_JBJDRI010000017.1:0-86899 GCF_044987425.1 Microbacterium sp. ZW T5_56
GTCGGTGGCTGGCCGTAGGCCGGGGATCCGGAGGTGGGGTATCCGTAGGTGGGCTGTCCCGCCGGCGACTGGCCGTACGGTGCCGCTCCCGCGTTGCCGTACGGCTGGGTTGGTGGGGTCTGGCCGTACGGCTGAGCTGGTGGGGTCTGTCCGTACGGCTGGGTTGGTGGGGTCTGTCCGTCGGGCTGGGTTGGTGCCGTCTGGCCGTAGGGCTGGGCTGGTGGGTTCTGTCCGTCGGGCTGGGTTGGTGGGGTCTGGCCGTACGGCTGGGACGATGCCTCCTGGCCGTGCGGCTTGGGCGGTGCCGTCTCAACGTCGGGCTGAGTTGGCGCGTTTTGGCCGTAAGGCTGAGTTGGTGGAATCTGGCCGCCGGGCTGAGCTGGTGCAGTCTGAGCGAAGGACTGATTGGGCCACGGCTGGCCGTAGAGCTGGGTTGGCGACGTTTGCCCGTAGGACTGGGTTGGTTGCGTCTGCCCGTCGAGCTGGGGCAGTGAGGTCTGGCCCTCGGGCTGAGCTGGTGCTGCCTGACCGCCGGGCCAGGTTGGTGCGTTCTGGGCGTAGGGCTGAGTTGGTGTCGTCTGCCCGTACGGCTGAGCCGGGTGCTGCCCGTACGGCTGAGCCGGGGGCGTCTGCTCCCGGGGGTGGACCGGGGGCGTCTGCCCGTACGGTTGAGTCGGGTAGGGCTGAGCTGGTGGCATCTGCCCGTACGGCTGGGCTGGGGGTTGCCCGTACGACTGAGCTGGGGGCTGCCCGTACGGCTGAGCCGGGTACGGCTGAGCCGGGTACGGCTGAGCTGGGGGCTGCCCGTGAGATGCGGGTTGCGCCGCTGCCGGCGCCTGTCCGTCGAACCGCGGGTCGGTCGCCTTCTCGCTCGCGGGCGCCTGCCCGGACCCGTCTGCGCGAGGATCCACGGCCTCCGGTGCCGCGGCGGTATCGTCTCGCGGTTGTGGCGGCGCGCCATCCGGAACCTCCGCTGCGGCCGGAACCGGTGCGGGCGGGAATGCGGGTTCCGATGCCCGCGGCGGATCGCCCTCCGATCCGTTCTGCTGCTGCGAATCCTGACGCTCGTCGCTCATGGACGCCCCCTTCGTCGTGTGCCGGACACGACCGCTGCGAAGGACGCGTCCATCACCCACATGCTACGTGGGCGATGTCCGACGCGGGGGCTCAGGCCTCGCGGATGGCGCGCAGTGCCTCGGCGAAGAGACGTGCCCGTCGCGTGATCTCCGCATAGTCCTCGGACGCGAGTGCTGCGCCCGGGACCAGGTCGCCGCCCGCGCCGGCTGCGACCGCGCCCGCGTCGAACCACGTCGCGAGGTTGTCGGGGGTCACGCCGCCGGTCGGCATGAGCGGCACGTTCGGGAACGGACCGCGCAGGGCGCCGAGGAAGCTCGGGCCGCCCAGCGACGCGGGGAAGATCTTGACGACGTCGGAGCCCAGCTCGACCGCCGACATCACCTCGGTGGGGGTGAGCGCGCCGGTCATCGTGACGGTGCCGGTCGCCTTCATCGCCTGCGTCAGGTCGGGGCGTGTGCCGGGGCTCACGAGGAACGCAGCGCCGGCGTCGGCGGCCTCGCGAGCCTGCTCGGCGGTGGTCACGGTGCCCGCTCCCACGTAGGCGGATGCGCCATAGGTAGCGATGGCGCGCGCGATCACGGCGGCCGCGTCTGGCGTGGAGTAGGTGACCTCGATACCGCGGATTCCACCGGTGATCAGGGCGTCGATCGCGCGCATCGCGTGCTCGGGCGAGGGAGCGCGGAGCACGGCGAGCACACCGGTGGCGCGGACAGGGGCGAGGACGTCGGTCGTCATGTCAATAACCTCACTGGCGCGAAAGAGGGGGGAGGGCACCGGTGCGAGCCTACCCGGCTCAGCTGAGCCGTCGCGCGCTCGCGGACGCCGAGCGGCGGGGCCGAGCCGGGCGTGCTCGCATGCGGATTGCGGATCGTCCCCATACGGATCGAGGCCGCGCGGATTGTCCCCATACGGATCGCCCCGCATACGGAATCCGGATCGCAGATCCCGGGCCCAGGATCCCGGATCGCTGGTACGCGGATCGCAGATCGTTGCCACCAGACCCCGCGAGACTTCCGCGTGTGGGCGAGAATCGGCGCAATGCGGTGATTTTCGCCCACAGAGGGAAGTCTCGCGGGCTCTGGGGACACGCGACGCGGGACGCGGACGGGCGAATCGGCGTGGGGGTGCCCTTCGGAGGAGTTGCTCGCGTGGCTGATGGCCCGGGTCCCTATCGCGTCTCGTGCCGGGGGAGGGGTGACGATTGCGCTGACTGCGGACCTCGAGATGCGCCCGCAGATCAATGTCGGAGGCCTGTGCTTCGCTGAGAGCGGACGCCGTGACGTTGCCGAGCAGGCGCGGAGCGCGTAGCGTTGTCCGTCGCCTCGCGCGCACCCGCGTGAGGAAATCCTGCATCGGAGACAACGTGCTCGGAAGAATTCTCGTCCGGTACTTGGGTCGATATTGGCCGTGGCTGACCGCCGTCGTGGTGTTTCAGTTCGCGTCCGCACTCGCATCCCTATACCTGCCACACCTGAACGCAGACATCATCAACACCGGCGTCGCGACCGGCGACACCGGCTACATCCTGTCCACCGGTGGGTGGATGCTGCTGATCTCGCTCGGGCAGATCGCCGCATCGCTCATCGCCACATACTTCGCCGCCCGCGCTTCGATGTCGGCGGGTCGCGACATCCGAGCCGACGTGTTCGGCAAGGTCTCCGGCTTCTCCGAGCGCGAAGTCTCGCAGTTCGGGCCCGGCTCGCTCATCACCCGCAACACGAACGATGTACAGCAGGTCCAGATGCTCGCGATGATGGGCTCCACCATGCTCGTCACCGCGCCGCTGCTGGCCATCGGCGGCATCATCATGGCGCTGCTGCAGGACGTCGGCCTCTCCTGGCTGCTTGCCGTGGCCATCCCGCTGCTGCTGATCGTCGCAGTGGCCATCATCAGTCGCATGGTGCCGCTGTTCCGCTCGTACCAGACCAAGCTCGACGCCGTGAACCGCGTGATGCGCGAGCAGCTCACCGGTGTTCGCGTGGTGCGCGCCTTCGTGCGCGAGCCGATCGAGGAGGGCCGCTTCCGCGAGGCGAACACCGACATCCGCATCGTCGGTCGCAAGGTCGGTTCACTCTTCGTGGTGCTGTTCCCCGTCGCCATGCTCATCCTCGATGTCACCATCGTGGGCGTCATCTGGTTCGGCGGCATCCAGGTGGATGCCGGTCACGTGCAGGTCGGCACGCTGTTCGCGTTCATGCAGTACGTGATGCAGATCCTCATGGGTGTGCTGATGGCGAGCTTCATGACGATCATGATCCCGCGCGCTGCCGTCTCCGCCGACCGCATCAGCGAGGTGCTCGACACCCCGTCAACGCTGCCGGCTCCGGACCAGCCGGTCACGTCGTTCCCCGAAGCCGGAACGGTGTCCTTCACCGACGTGTCGTTCCAGTACCCCGGTGCCGACGCACCCGTGCTGTCCGGCGTCACCTTCCGTGCCGACAAGGGAGAGACCGTCGCCATCGTGGGTTCGACAGGCGCGGGCAAGACCACGCTCGTTTCTCTCCTCCCGCGCCTGTTCGATGTCACCACCGGTTCGGTCCTCGTTGACGGCATCGATGTGCGCGAGGCCGATCCGGAAGCGCTGTGGTCGCGCCTGGGACTGGTGCCGCAGAAGGCGTTCCTGTTCAGCGGCACGATCGCCTCGAACCTCCGGTTCGGGCGCGAGAACGCCACGGATGACGAACTCTGGCACGCCCTCGAGATCGCACAGGGTGCCGCCTTCGTCCGCGAGATGCCGGATGGTCTGGAGTCGACGATCGCGCAGGGCGGGACGAACGTGTCCGGTGGTCAACGCCAGCGCCTCGCCATCGCCCGAGCCATCGTGCGTCAGCCCGAGATCCTCATCTTCGATGACTCGTTCTCCGCGCTGGACCTCACGACCGACGCTCACCTGCGGGAGGCGCTGTGGCGCGAGCTGCCGGAGGTCACGAAGATCGTGGTCGCCCAGCGCGTATCCACCATCACCGAGGCCGACCGCATCATCGTGCTGGAGGACGGCACGGTCGCGGGCATCGGCACACACGAGGAGCTGCTCGCCAGCAGCGAGACCTACCGTGAGATCGTCGAGTCGCAGCTGGGGGTGGACGCATGAGTGAGACACAGAGCAAGACAGACGACGACGCCGCCGTCAAGGAAGAACTCGAGCAGGCGCAGGCCATGGCACAGGCCATGGAAGCGGGCGAGTGGGCGCAGGGCGGGAAGCCCAAGAACTTCTGGCCCAGCTTCAAGCGCATGATCGGTCTGCTGCGTCCGTACGCGGCCGCCTTCATCGGAGTGTCCATCCTCGGCGCCATCAGCGTGGTGCTCGCGGTGGCTGCACCGAAGGTGCTCGGTGAGGCGACCAACCTCGTGTTCGAGGGTGCGATGTCGAGCATTGCCGCGGCCATCCTCGGAGCGAGCGCGACTCCCGGAATGGACCAGGCCGCTGTCGTCGAGGCGCTGCGGCAGATGGGTCAGACCGACTTCGCGAACGTCATCAACGGGCTGCAGGACTTCGAGCTCGGTGCAGGCGTCAACTTCGACGCCCTGCGTCTGGTGATTCTCGCGGTGCTGGCGATCTATGTCGCCTCGGCACTGCTGAACTGGATCCAGGGTTACGTGGTCAACGTGATCATGGTGCGCGCCATGTGGTCGCTGCGTGAAGACGTCGAGGCGAAGATCAACCGCCTGCCGCTGGCGTACTTCGACAAGGTGCAGCGCGGTCAGCTGATCTCACGTGTCACGAACGACATCGACAACATCACGCAGACGATGCAGCAGTCCCTCTCCGGTGCGGTCACCTCGGTGCTCACCGTGGTGGGCGTTCTCATCATGATGTTCTCCATCAATTGGATCCTGGCGCTGATCGCTCTGGTCTCCCTGCCGCTGATGGGTGTCATCTTCGGTGTGATCGGTCCGCGTTCGCAGGCCGCCTTCAAGGTCCAGTGGGCCCAGGTCGGCAAGCTGAACGCGCGTGTGGAGGAGTCCTTCTCCGGTCACGCGCTCGTGAAGGTGTTCGGGCGTGAGAAGGCAGCCGCCGAGGCGTTCGCCGTCGAGAACGAGGAGCTGTACAGGGCTTCGTTCAAGGCGCAGTTCCTGTCCAACATCATGATGCCGGCGATGATGTTCATCGGCTCCGTGGTGTACGTCGGAATCGCCGTGGTCGGCGCTCTCATGGTGGCCGGCGGCACGCTCCGCCTCGGTGACGTTCAGGCCTTCCTGCAGTACTCGCAGCAGTTCACCCAGCCGCTCTCGCAGCTGGGCGGAATGGCCGCGGTGGTGCAGTCGGGCACGGCGTCCGCCGAGCGCGTGTTCGAGCTGCTGGACGAGGAGGAGCAGGAGCCCGACGCGACCGACGCACCGGCGCTGGTCGCCGGTCCGGGCGTCATCGAGTTCCAGGACGTGAAGTTCGCCTACTCGCCCGAGAAGCCGCTGATCACCGGCCTGTCTTTCCGGGTGGAGCCGGGGCAGACCGTGGCGATCGTCGGTCCGACCGGTGCCGGCAAGACCACCCTGGTCAACCTGATCATGCGCTTCTACGAGCTGGACGGCGGGCGCATCCTGTTGGACGGCCAGGACATCGCGGAGCTGACTCGCCACGACGTGCGCTCGCGCACCGGCATGGTGCTGCAGGACCCGTGGCTGTTCGCCGGTACGATCCGCGAGAACATCCGTTACGGGCGGGAGACCGCCACTGACGAGGAGATCGTCGCGGCGGCGGTCGCCACCCGTGTGGACAACTTCGTGCGTTCGCTGCCGGATGGCTACGACACCGTGCTCGACGAGGATGCGTCCAACGTGTCGGCGGGTGAGCGTCAGCTCATCACGATCGCCCGTGCCTTCGTCGCCCAGCCTTCGGTGCTGATCCTCGACGAAGCGACAAGCTCCGTCGACACCCGCACCGAGGTGCTGCTGCAGCACGCCATGGCTGCACTTCGCGAAGGACGCACGTCGTTCGTCATCGCGCACCGCCTCTCCACCATCCGTGACGCCGACCTCATCCTGGTGATGGAGCATGGCGACATCGTGGAGCAGGGCAACCACGAAGAACTCATCGCGAAGAAGGGCGCGTACTGGAACCTGTACCAGTCGCAGTTCGAGCACGCGGTGAGCGACATCGAGGAAGCGCCCGCAACGGGCACGATTCCGGTGCTCACCGGCGCGCTTCCCGTGGTCACGGGCTCTGTGGCTGTGGCGACGGGCGCCGAGACGGTCGCCGTCGATGCGGTCACGGTTGCGGAAGGTGCGCCGGTTCCCGGCGAGACCCCCGCTGCCGCAGCGGAGGAAGCCGGCACGGCCGAAGCCTCCGGTGATGGACGGGCTCGTTCCACCGACGCCTGACGGCTCGATCCGATGGGCCCGACTCCGCAGCTGCGGAGCCGGGCCCATCGGCGTTTTCGGTGGCGGGCGCCGTCAGCGGGGCAGCTGGCCAGCCCTGTCAACGGGCGCTGCCAGCGGGGCGCTGTCAGCCGGCGCTGTCGACGGGTGCTGTCAGCGGGGCAGCCCGCCGGCGCTGTTTCGGTGGCGGCCGGCGGGGCAGCCCGCCTGCGCTGTCGACGGAAGCCGTCGACAGGTGCTGTGCGGCCAGCGGGCTCTGTCGACGCGGTGGCAGCCGGCGGGGACTGGTGTCAGTGTCGCCCGAAGCGACGGTGGGCGGCCTGCTTGCTGACGCCGAGGGCGCTGGCAATCGCCTGCCAGGAGTAACCGAGATTGCGGGCTCTGCGCACCTGGGCTTCTTCGGCACGGGCCAGCTGCTGCCGGATGCCCGTGAGCCGGTGAAGTTCAGCGATCGGCTCGCCGGAATCCTCGGCGGCAATGGATGTCTCAGGCATGGGATGTCTCAGGCATGGGATGTCTCAATGGTCATGTCGAACCTCCAACGTCAATATAGGTTGACCCGTCGCCAGGTGTCAACACGTATTGACGCCTGGCTCGAGTGGCCGCTGTGCGACCGTGGTGGGTCGCCAGTGCATGAACATGCGCCAGATCCAGGAGGGATTCGCCGAATCGCTCCTGGATTCGGCTCATCTTCATGGATTCACGCCGTCCCCGTGCGTGTCAACGCGGCCAGACACGTGCCGACAGGGGTGGGCGCAGAGATCCCCCGTGAAACCATGGGGTTATGACGTCCGGTATCACGCAGCTGATCCCGCATCTCAGCGGATTCCTCGATGACTGGATCGAGCGGCAGCGTGTGATCCACACCGTGCCGGGGATCCAGGTGGCGGTGCGTATCGGTGCGGAGCTGCTCTACTCCCGTGCCTTCGGTGTTGCGGACACGGCGACGGGGGAGACGCTCGACACCGAGCACGTGTTCCGGATCGCTTCCCACTCCAAGACGTTCACGGCCACTGCCATCATGAAGCAGGTCGAAGGCGGGCGACTCCGCCTGGACGACACCGTGGCTCAGCACGTCCCGGAGCTGGCGGACGCTCCCCTCGGGTCATCCCGCATTCGCGAACTGCTCGGGCACCAGTCCGGCGCCGAGCGTGATGGCCGTGCCGCGGACTTCTGGCAGCGCGAAGCGCCCTTCCTCGACCGCGACGGCCTCATTGCCCAGCTCCAGCACGACCGGGTGTTCCCGGCCAACACCCACTTCCACTACTCGAACCTCGCCTACTCGCTCCTCGGGCTCATTCTCGAAGCGGTGACAGGCACCTCCTACGATGCGGTCATCCGCGATCTGCTGCGCCCGATGTCCGACGCCATGACCGAGCCGGTGCGGATCGGCCCGGAGCTCGGCGTCGACGGCGGGTTCGGTTTGCCGGAATACTCGGCGTCCGGTCACGGCATTCCTCAGGCCGAACGCGGCGCGGGCGACGACACCGATCGCACCCCGCCCGTCATTCCGCCGGTCGATACGCGTGCCGAGTCCGCGGCAACAGGGTTCTGGGCCAATGCGGAAACAGCGTCAGCGTGGGTGGCCGCACACGCCCTCGGTACGGGACTGTTCCTCACCGACGACACCAAGCGTCTGATGCAGCGGGACGAATCGCAGGTCTCGACGGGCGGGACGACGCGCTGGTACGGGCTCGGCTGGATCATCCGAAAGATCGGCGACCGTCGGGTGATCGGCCACTCCGGCGGATTCCCTGGACACATCACGCAGACCTGGGCTGATCCGAAGACAGGCCTCGCGGTCAGCGTCCTCACCAACCGGATCGACGGGCCGGCGAGCGCCCTGGCCACCGGCATCATCGCCCTCCTCGACCTCGCGATCGACGAAGTCAGCGACGGAACCGAGAACACGTCGGACGAACTTCTCGAGCCGGACGCCGCGGGGCGCTACCTCTCGCTGTGGGGCGACGTGAACCTGGTGTCGCTGCCCGGCGTCATGCTGCAGCTGTCCGATACCGGACTAGACCCGGCCGGCACGGCCGTCGTCATGCATCCCGACGACGACGGCGCTCTGCGAGCCGACGCGGAGTCGAGCTTCGGCGACGCCGGGGAAGCGGGCGATCTGCAGCGCGATGAGTCCGGTAGGGTCACCGCCGTCACCATCACGGGCGTCACTCACTACCGACCGGACGTCTATCTCTCCCGCGAAGCGGACATGCTGGCGCCCTGACGGGAGTCTCTGCGTCGCGGCCGCGCCATCATCGCGATGCGGGATGCGACGATGACCGCGGAACCACTTCGGGGGTGAGGACGAGTTCAACGTGTTCGTGGGTGTGCGCAGCACTCGTCTGCTGATCGAGCAGGTGCGCGGCGGCGATGCCGAGTTCAGCGATCGGCTGCCGCACCGTGCTCAGCGGCACCACCCAGTCCTTCGCGAACTCGATGTCGTCGTACCCAACCAGGGCGATGTCGCCCGGCACGGAGGCCCCGGCGGCGATCAGCGCACGGTACGCCCCGAACGCCAGCATGTCATTGCCGCAGAAGATCGCCGTGGGCCATTCGTCGGATTTCGTGGCTGAGAGCAGACGACGAGCGGCACTCTCCCCGTCGCTGATGCCGATGCCTCGCGTGTGCACCGGGATGAACGCCATGTCGGGGTCGAGACCGGCCTCGGCCAGGACTGCCCGCGCGCCCCTCGCCCGCTGTTCGAACTGCCGGAGTCGTCGGGGACCGGCGATGTAGCCGATCCGTTCGTGACCGCGTTCGAGGAGCATCGTGGCGGCAAGCCGGCCGCCCTGCTCATGATCGACCGTGATCGTGCACAGCCCGGAGCTGCCCGGATAATCCAGCAACACCATGGGCAGCTCCGCGTGCACCGCACGATAGTGCGCGGCAGCCGAAACGCCTCGGGCTGGTGCGAGGATGACGCCTCGGACCCGCTGCGCGGAGAGCATGGTGAGCAGCTCCTGTTCACGACGGGGGTCTCCTTCGGAATCGCAGAGCAGCACCACCTGTCCGTTGCGACGCGCGGCTTGCTCCACCGCGTGCGCGACGCCCATGTAGAACGGGCTCGCGATGTCGAGCACGACCAGGCCGATCACATTGCTGGTTGCTCCGGTGAGCACCCGAGCATGCTGGTTGGGAACGAAGCCGAGCGTGGTGATGGCCTGCAGGACGCGTTCGCGCAGGGCGGGACGAACGCGTTCAGGATGATTGATGGTGTTCGAAACGGTGCCGACGGAGACGCCCGCGTGCTCGGCCACCTCGCGGATTCGCACGGGCGCGAGGGAGGGCGCCGCCTCGGAACTCGACGGGCCGCCGCCGCCCGAGAGGTCGTCGTGTCGGCGCGCGGGCGTCACGCGTGCTCCCTGACGCGTCTCGCGATGAGGGGCGAAACCATGAGACCTCCTGGATCGACAGCGATCAGTGGGGCGAGCCGCAGGTACGGGATGTCACAGCTCTGCATCACCTGTTGAATCCTAGTGATTCTCCCGCTACGTTTGAAGCGCTTCAAGAATGAAGCGCTTCAAATCGAGCAACGACGCCAAAACACCGTGTGTCGCCTGTAGACATCTCATCGGGTGAGCAGCGACAGTGCGGGGCGTTCTGCCCGACGTACTGCACCAGAGACACCCACACGAGGAGACGTACATGAAGAAGCAGCGACGCTTCGCAGCAGTGATGCTGGGTCTGACCGCCTCGGTCGCCCTGACCATGACCGGTTGCACCGCCGGTGGAGCTTCGTCCGGCGGCGCGAACGCCGGCGGAGGCGATGCAGAGGGCGGCGACTACACGATCGTGATCGTCCCCAAGGACTCGACGAACCCGTGGTTCGTCCGCATGGAGGAGGGCGTCAAGAAGTACGCCGCCGACTCCGGCCTCAACGTCTATCAGAAGGGTCCGGCCGAGACGGACGCGACCATGCAGGCCCAGGTGATCCAGGACCTCATCGCGCAGGGCGTCGACGCGATCGGCGTCGTGCCGGTCGACCCCGGCGCTCTGGAGCCCGTTCTCAAGCAGGCGATGGACGCCGGCATCGTCGTCGTCACCCACGAGGGTGCGACCCAGGAGAACACCCAGTACGACATCGAGGCCTTTAACAACAGCGACTACGGCGCCTTCATCATGGACAACCTCGCCGAGGCGATGGGTGAGAAGGGCACGTACACGACCATGGTCGGTCACGTGACCAACGCCTCGCACAACGAGTGGGCCGATGGCGCTGTCGCGCATCAGAAGGAGGCCTACCCGGACATGACGCTGCTGGAGGCCGAGCCCCGCGTGGAGTCGCAGGACGACGGCGAGGTGGCCTACCAGACCGCCAAGGAGGTCCTGAAGAAGTACCCGGAGGTCACCGGCTTCGTGGGCACCAGCTCCTTTGACGCGCCTGGCGTGGCTCGCGCCATCGAAGAGCTCGGGCTCAAGGACAAGGTGTTCGTCACCGGCACCGGTCTGCCCGCAGCCAACAAGCAGATCCTCGACAGCGGTCTGGTGAAGAGCCTGACTCTGTGGGATCCGGCCGACTCGGGCTACGCGCTCGCGGCGCTCGCCACCAAGATCCTCGACGGCGAGAAGGTCGCGGACGGCATCGACCTGGGAGTCAAGGGCTACGAGGACATGAAGTTCTCGCCGGGCAGCGACAAGATCCTCGAGGGCAACGGCTGGGTCGTCATCAACAAGGAGAACGTGGACGATTTCGGCTTCTGAGCCGCGGGGTCCGCACCGGTGTGTGGACCCCGGTTCGCGGACCCGGCGAAGCATCGCCGGGTCCGCACCCCACCCGTCTCGTTAAGGAGAGAAATGACGGCACCCGTGCTGGCAGTCCGGGGCATCAGCAAGGCCTTCGCCGGCGTTCACGCGCTGAGCGACGTGTCGCTGGAGATCGCCCCGGGCGAGATCCACTGTCTTGCCGGTGAGAACGGCAGCGGTAAGTCCACGCTCATCAAGGTGATCTCGGGCGTTCACGCCCCGGACTCCGGAACCGTCGAGATGAACGGCGAGGAACAGCATCGCCTCACGCCCGTCGTGGCGATCGAGAACGGCGTCCAAGTCATCTACCAGGACTTCTCCGTGTTCCCCAACCTCACCGTCCTCGAGAACCTCGCCCTGCCTTCGGAGATATCCGAAGGACGCAAGGTCATCAACTGGCGTCGTATGCGCGTCAAGGCCGAAGCGGCCATCGCGAAGATCAACGTCGATATCGACCTCGACGCGAAGGTGGGGAGTCTGTCGGTTGCGCAGAAGCAGCTGGTCGCGATCTCCCGGGCCCTGATGACCGAGGCGAAGCTCATCATCATGGACGAGCCGACCACCGCTCTGACCAAGCGAGAAGTCGATGCCCTGTTCCGGATCATCCTCGACCTCAAGTCGCGCGGGATCGCGACACTGTTCGTGAGCCACAAGCTCGACGAGGTGTTCGAGATCAGCGAGAAGTTCACCATCATCCGCAACGGGCGCACGGTCATCACCTGTCTGCCCGAGGAACTGAACCGACGCTCGTTCTCCCAGTACATGACGGGACGGGAATTCGAGGAGTCGACGTTCTCCGGCCCGCAGGCTGAGGCTCCGATGGCACTGGAAGTCAACGACCTGAGTGTGGAGGGTGCGTTCGCCGATGTGTCGCTGACCCTGCGCTCCGGCGAGATCCTGGGCATCACGGGTCTGCTGGGCTCCGGTCGCACGGAGTTGGCTCTCGCGCTCTTCGGCGCTCTCGGAGTCGACTCGGGGGAGATCCGTCTGGGTGGCGTGCCGCAGCGATTCCGCAACGTGCGCGATGCGATTCGGGCCGGTATCGGATACGTGCCCGAGGACCGCCTGACCGAAGGCCTCGCGTTGGAGCGTTCGATCGGCGCCAACATCACGATCAGCGAGATCGACCGTTTCGTCTCTCGACTCGGTCTGCTCCAGCGCACAGCGCTGCGCGCCGAGCAACGCGCCTGGGTGGATGAGCTGCGCATCGCCACGCCGAACCCCGACAACGCGGCCAACACCCTGTCCGGTGGCAACCAGCAGCGCATCGTCCTGGCGAAGTGGCTTGCCACCAAACCCCGGGTGCTCATCCTCAACGGTCCCACCGTCGGCGTGGACATCGGCTCCAAGCACGACATCCACGAGACCCTGCGCCGTCTCGCCGCCGAGGGCCTCGCGGTCATCATCATCTCCGACGACATCCCCGAGGTGCTGGAGAACTGCAACCGCGTGCTCGTCATGAACGGCGGACGCATCAGCGGTCGTTTCGAGACGGCGGACGTCGCCGAATCCGACATCACTGCACTGATGAGCGATGACACCATCCACGCCATCAACGAGAAGGAGGTCTGAGATGACGAATCTCTGGCGCCGCGCGCGCAGCTCGAACGAGTTCTACGTCCTGCTCGTGATCATCGCCCTGAGCCTGGTGATCCAGTTCCGCAGCGGACAGTTCTTCACCGTCAACAACATCGTCGACATCGCCAACGCGATGGTCGTGCCCGGTCTGTTCGGAGTCGCCACCTTCATGGTGCTGGTCTCGGGCGGCATCGACGTCTCCTTCCCCGCCCTCGCCTCGCTGTCGGTGTACGCGACCACGCGCATGCTGGTCGACGCGGGGTATGACGGGGCCCTCTGGCTGCCGATCCTGCTGGTCGTGCTGCTGGGCGCGATCCTCGGTGCGTTCAACGGACTGCTGGTGTCCCGGATCGCCATCCCCGTGCTGATCATCACCCTCGGCACGGCGAACGTGTTCTCCGGCATCATGCAGGGCGCACTCAGCTCGGTGCAGATCCCCACGCTTCCGCCCAGCATGAGCGAGTTCGGGCGAGCATCGATCCTCACGGTCACCAACCCCGACTCCGGACTGACCTCGAAGCTTCCGATCTCCTTCCTCCTGCTCGTCGCGGTGGTCATCATCGCCTTCTTCGTGATGCGTTTCACCACGTTCGGACGGGGTCTCTACGCGGTCGGTGGTGACGAGAGCTCGGCGGTACGCGCCGGGTTCAAGGTGCGCGCGATCAAGTTCTGGCTCTACGTGGCCGTGGGAGTGATCGCTTCGCTGGCAGGACTCGTCCGCACCAGCATGATGGACCAGATGCACCCGACCAACCTGCTCGGCAGCGAGCTGATGGTCATCGCCGCCGTGGTCCTCGGTGGCGCGGCGATCACCGGTGGAACCGGCACACTGACGGGCACGATGCTCGGCACGCTGCTGATCGTGATCGTGCAGAACAGCATGATCCTCGTCGGCATCCCCACCTATTGGCAGAGCATCGCCCTCGGCGCGCTCATCATCATCGGCACCGGAATCTCCGCGCTGCAGCTGGCTCGCCAGCACCGCCGCAGTCGGATTCTGGCGTGAAAGGGGTCGTCATGAACAACTCGACGATCGAGAAGGCGCCCGCGGGCGTCATCGCGCGGCTGCGCTCCTGGGCGAGCGCCGACCCTCACGTGACCCGCCTCGCTGTTGTGCTCGTGCTCCTGCTCGTGGCGTTCGCCGTGATGAAGCCCAAGAACTTCGGCAACGTGGCGACGTGGCAGTCCATGGCGGTGCAGTTCCCCGAGTACGGCCTGATGGCGCTCGGCGTGATGCTCACGATGATCATCGGCGGCATCGATCTGTCCGTCGTGGCCATCGCGAACCTGGCATCCATCGCCAGCGCCGTGATGATGCTGTCGCTCGCGCCCAAGGGATCGGATGCGGGCATCGGCTACCTGGCCGCGTTCCTCGCCGTTCCCCTGTGCCTGGTGATCGGCGCGATCGCCGGTGCCTTCAACGGCTTCCTCGTGGCGAAGATCCGCATCCCGGCGATCCTGGTGACGCTGGGAACGTTCGAGCTGTTCACCGGTATCGCGATCGTGCTGACGGCCGGCAAGCCGCTCAGCGGGCTTCCGATGCAGTACAGCGAGGTGTTCGCGGCCCGCGTTGCCGGTATCCCCGTCCCCCTCATCATCTTCGCTCTCGCGGTGGTGATCGTGGCCGTGCTGATGAACCGGACGGCCTTCGGGGCGAAGCTCTACATGCTCGGATCGAACGAGAAGGCGGCGGCCTTCAGCGGCCTGAAGACCACCAGCCTGACCATTCGCACCTACATGACCTCCGGCGTGCTCGCCTCGGCAGCAGGCCTCGTGATGCTGGCGAACTACAACTCGGCCAAGGCCGACTACGGATCGACTTACACGCTGCTGGCAGTGCTCATCGTGGTCCTCGGCGGTGTGAATCCCAACGGCGGCTCGGGCAAGCTCAGCGGTGTCGTGCTCGGCATCGTCGTGCTGCAGGTGCTCTCCAGCTTCCTGAACACCTTCCCCAACATCAGCAACTTCTACCGCCCGCTGATCTGGGGCGGGGTGCTCCTGCTCGTCATCGTCATCAACCAGTGGTACAAGCCGGGCGGTCTGTCCCGGTTCTTCCAGAAGAGGAGTGCGTCATGAAGACGGTCAAGGATCAACACGTCGTCCTGGGAGCGGACTTTGCCGGATTCGATCTGAAGGAGGCGGTGAAGGCGCACCTGGAGGAGCGCGGCTGGACCGTCGCCGATCTCACACCGGACCGCGATTCCGCGCCGATGTACCACCGCGTCGGATTCCTCGTGGGCTCGCGCATCGCGGAGCAGGAGTACGAGAAGGCACTGCTGTTCTGCGGCAGCGGGATGGGCATCCACGTCGCCGCGAGCAAGGTGCCGCACGTTCACTCGGCCGTCGTGGAGTCAGTCGCCGCTGCGCGACGCGCCGCCACGGCGAACAACTGCAACGTGCTGGCGATGGGCGGGTTCTTCACCGGCCCTGCGCTGGGCATGGCGATGGCCGATGC
Source organism: Microbacterium sp. ZW T5_56 (assembly GCF_044987425.1). Lineage (NCBI taxonomy): Bacteria > Bacillati > Actinomycetota > Actinomycetes > Micrococcales > Microbacteriaceae > Microbacterium > Microbacterium sp. ZW T5_56. Next base: position 15,176 of record NZ_JBJDRI010000017.1, read on the forward strand.
GTTCCTCGAGGGCGAACTCGGCCAGGGGTATGAGGACTGGGACGGCTTCTACGAGTACCACCGCGTGGGCTATCAGGAGTGCGAGGACTTCGACTACGAGGCGTACAAGGCCAACGGCTTCCAGGTGCCGGACCCGAGCGTTCCGACGCTCGGTCCGGAGCCGCGCGGTCTGGCGTTCTGAGCGATCATGGCACGCGTACTTCTCGCCGGAGAGTCCTGGTCCACCACGTCGATCCACACCAAGGGATTCGATTCCTTCATCACCTCCGCCTATGCGGAGGGCGGCACCGAGTTCATCGCCGCCCTGCGCGCAGCCGGGCATGAGGTCACCTTCCAGCCCAACCATGTCGCGGCCGACCACTTCCCCTGGTCGGCCGAGGAGCTGTCGGCGTTCGACGTCGTCGTGCTGAGCGACATCGGAGCGAACACCCTGCTGCTGCCGAACGATGTGTTCGCTCGCGGTCAGGTGCGCCCGAACCGTTTGCAGGTGCTGGCCGACTGGGTCCGCGAAGGCGGGTCGCTGCTGATGGTCGGCGGTTACCTGAGCTTCCAGGGCATCGAGGCCAAGGCCAACTACCGCGCCACTCCGATCGCCGAGATCCTGCCGATCGAGATGGAGATCGGTGACGACCGGGAGGAGACGCCGCAGGGCGCCGCTCCCCGGGTGATCGCCGAGCACCCGATCACGGAGGGTCTGGGCGAGGAATGGCCCGTCGTGCTCGGATATCACCGCCTGCGGACGCGGACGGAGGCGACGGAGCTCGTCGCCGTCGACGGCCTGCCCTTCGTCGTCGTGGGCGAGGCGGGGGCCGGACGAACCGCCGTGTTCGCCAGCGACATGGGTCCGCACTGGCTGCCGGACGAGTTCCGCGTCTGGGACGGTTTCGCGACGATCTGGGATCGTCTCGTGCGCTGGCTGGCGCGGGAGAGCTGAGGCAGATGACACAACGGGGGCCCGGATTCCGGGCCCCCGTTGTGTCGTGCGGTAAGGATCCCGCTCAGCGAGGTTCGTAGCGGATGGGCGATACGGCGGTCCGGATCAGCGCCCGCAGGGCATCGACGTCTCCGGTGAGCGTGCCGATGGCGCGCGCCTGCACGAGGAGGTTTCCGATCGCGGTGGCCTCCACCGGCCCCGCTTCGACGGCCACACCCGCGCGCTGGGCGAGCAGACGGCACAGGAGGACGTTCTGGCTTCCCCCGCCGACGACGTGGATCGTACGCAGCGGCGTCCCGGCGAGATCGGCAGCGGCGTGCGCCGCTTCTGCGAACGCGTGAGCGAGCGATTCGACGATGGCGCGGCACACCTCTGCCGGCGTCGACGGGGCGGGCAGGCCGCGCTCGCGGTACCAGGCGGCGATCCGAGACGGCATGTCTCCCGGGGGCGAGAACCGCGGATCGTCGACGTCGAACACCGCGGCGACCGGTGCGGACGCCGCCGCCTCCAGAAGGGCGGTGAGGTCGAGGTCGTGGCCGGCCTCTCGCCAGGTCCGCAGCGATTCGGTGAGGATGAACGTGCCCATCGAATTGCGCTGCAGCAGCACGCGACCGTCCGCGCCGAGCTCGTTGGTGAATCCGCCCCGTCGAGCGGCGTCCGACAGGGCCGGGGTGTTCGTCTCCACTCCCACCAGCCCCCATGTTCCGCAGGAGATGTAGGCCGAACCGGCACCGGCCAGCGGCGTCGCAACGACGGCGGATGCGGTGTCGTGGGCGGCGACGGCGACGACCTGGGGCGGCCTGCTCGCGAAGGCGGCGGCCGCGGCAGGGAGCTCCGACGCGGCCGCCGCGACCGGGGAGTGGAGGGTGAGGCGGCCCAGCACGGTGCCCGCGTCCACCAGCTCCGCCAGCACACCGGCGGGGATTCGCGCCGCGTCCACCAGGCGCGGATCCCACGAGCGGGAGACCGTGTCGATCAGCCCGGTGGTCGATGCGAGGGTCCGTTCCGCGATCTGCACACCGGACAGCCAGGAGGAGAACAGATCCGCGGTCAGCAGCACGCTGTCACCGGGGTGGAGCCGGTTATGGGCCACATCATCGGCCAGCTGGTAGATGGTGTTGATCGGCATGGGCTCCACGCCGGAGATCCGGAACTGTTCGGTCGGATCGAGGCGCGCGGCCACGGCGGCCACGGCCTCCGCGGTCCGTTCGTCCCGGTAGTGGTGCGGATTCGCCGTGAGCAGGCCATCGCGGACAATGCCGTAGTCGACGCCCCAGGTGTCCACCCCCACCGAGTCGATCGGCGCGCGCAGGTGGGCCTCGGCAAGGCGGGTCAATGCCGAGGCCCACGTGCGCGTGATGTCCCAGCGCAGCGAACCGTGCTCCCGAACGACGGGGTTCTCGAACCGCGCGGGCGCATCCAGTCGGAAGCCCTGCGGAGTGACTTCGGCCATGATGACGCGCCCGCTGGACGCGCCGAGGTCGATCGCTGCGTGGACGGTCATCGCTCGATCATCGCAGGAAAGCCGCCGCGACCCCCGAGTCCACCGGGATGTGCAGGCCGGTGGTGCGGGTGAGCTCGGGACCTGTGAGGACGAACACCGCGTCGGCCACGTTCTCCGGCACGACCTCGCGCTTGAGGATGGTGCGGTTGGCGTAGTACTGGCCCAGGTCCTCTTCCTTCACGCCGTAAGTGGCGGCGCGGTTTGCACCCCAGCCCGAGGCGAAGATTCCGGAGCCGCGAACCACGCCGTCGGGGTTGATGCCGTTGACACGCACCCCGTGCTCGCCGAGCTCCACCGCGAGCAGACGCACCTGGTGAGCCTGGTCGGCCTTGGTGGCGGAGTAGGCGATGTTGTTCGGGCCGGCGAACACGCTGTTCTTCGACGAGATGTAGATGATGTCGCCACCGAGCTTCTGCTCGATGAGGATCTTGGCCGCGGCCTTCGACACCAGGAACGAACCCTTGGCCATCACGTCGTGCTGCAGGTTCCAGTCCGCCTCGGTGGTCTCCAGCAGCGGCTTGGACAGCGACAGGCCCGCGTTGTTGACGACGAGGTCGACTCCACCGAAGGCCAGCACGGCGGCATCGAGCGCGGCCTGGACGGCGTCTGCGTTCGCCACGTTCGCCGCGACGCCGATCGCGACGTCGGTGTTGCCGAGCTCGGCAGCAGCCGCCTGCGCCTTCTCCAGATCCAGATCGGCGACCACGACGCAGGCGCCCTCGGCGGCCAGGCGAGTGGCGATGGCCTTGCCGATGCCCGACGCGGCACCGGTCACGAAGGCGATGCGGCCGGCGTGGGACTTCGGCTTCGGCATCCGCTGCAGCTTCGCCTCCTCCAGTGCCCAGTACTCGATGCGGAACTTCTCCGCGTCGGAGATGGGGGAGTACGTCGACAGCGCCTCGGCGCCGCGCATCACGTTGATCGCGTTGACGTAGAACTCACCCGCGACCCGCGCGGTCTGCTTGTCCTTGCCGTAGGAGAACATGCCCACGCCCGGAATCAGGATGATGAGCGGGTCCGCGCCGCGCATCGCGGGCGAGTCGGCGGTGGCATGCGCGTCGTAGTAGGCCGCGTAGTCGGCGCGGTACTGCTCGTGCAGCTCCGCCAGGCGGGCCTGAGCCTCATCGATCGTGGCGGTGGTGGGCAGGTCCAGCACCAGCGGCTTGACCTTGGTGCGCAGGAAGTGATCGGGGCACGAGGTGCCCAGCGCGGCCAGAGGTGCGAGCTTCTCCGATGCGAGGAAGTCGAGCACAGCGTCGCTGTCGGTGAAGTGGCCGATCATCGGCTTGTCGTGCGAGGCGATGGCGCGCAGGGTGGGGGCGAGGGCGGCGGCGCGCTCACGGCGCTCCGCCTCCGGCAGAGCCTCGAACCCGGCGACGACGCCGCCGAACGGGGCCGGGTCGCCGTGCTCGGCGATGTAAGCCGTGGCGGTGTCGATGATCCAGCGGCTGTTGGCCTCGGCCTCCTCCGAGGTGTCGCCCCAGGCCGTGATGCCGTGGCCGCCGAGGATCGTGCCGATGGCCTGCGGGTTCTGCTCCTTGATGGCCGCGATGTCCAGGCCCAGCTGGAAGCCGGGGCGACGCCACGGCACCCACACCACCTTGTCGCCGAAGATCGTGCCGGTGAGCTGCTCGCCATCGGCCGCCGTGGCGATCGCGATGCCGGCGTCGGGGTGGAGATGGTCCACGTGCGCCGCGTCGACGAGTCCGTGCATGGCCGTGTCGATGGAGGGAGCGGCGCCGCCCTTGCCGTGCAGGCAGTAGTCGAAGGCCGCGACCATCTCGTCTTCACGGTCGACGCCCGGGTAGACGTCCACCAGCTTGCGGAAGCGGTCCAGGCGCAGCACGGCGAGGCCGGGCTCGGTGAGCGTGCCCAGGTCGCCGCCGGAGCCCTTGACCCAGAGCAGCTCGACCGGCTCGCCGGTGACCGGGTCCGTTTCGGTGCCCTTCGCGGACGTGTTGCCGCCCGCGTAGTTGGTGATGCGCGAGTCGGCTCCCAGGCGGTTGCTGCGGGAGAGCAGATCGGTGACGGCGGGGGTGGTCATGAGGCTCCTTCATGCGCGACGATGTCCTGCCACGGTAGCGCGCTAGCTTTCGTTCGTCAAACAAAATAGTTTCGTTTGAAACTCTCTATTCATGGCAGACTGGCCGAGGAAGGTGGTGACCATGTCTGAAGCGGACGATCGCGGGCTGCGGATCCTGGAGATCCTGGAGGACCGTGAAGAGGTCACCGTGCTCGATCTGGTCTCCGTTCTCGGCGTGTCCGCTGTCACCGTGCGCAAGGACGTCGAGAGCCTGGAACGACGAGCCCTCGCGGAGCGCACTCGAGGCGGCGTTCGTTCGCTGCGCGCCGGGGTTGAGGGCGCCTTCGGTGACCGCCTCGCGCAGGGCGTGCGAGCGAAGCAGGGGATTGCGGCGGCCGCGGCCGCGCTCGTTCCGGACGGAGCGGCCATCGCCGTCGACGCCTCCACCACCTCGTACTTCTTCGCGCTGGAGCTGCTTGCCCGACGCGAGCTCACGGTCATCACCAACTCCCTGCGCATCGCCGGTCTCCTCTCGGCGCAGTCCGACGCCGAGATCGTGCTGCTCGGTGGCGCGGTCCGGCGGGCGAGCGAGGCGACCACCGGTGCCGATCCGAGCGCGCTGCTCGGCTATGGCCGGATCCGCACCGCGTTCTTCGGGGCCGCCGGGCTGTCGATCGAGCGCGGACTGCTGGAGGCGTCCGTGGCGGAGGCCGAGACCAAACGGGCCATGGCCGCCATCGCGGATCAGGTCGTGGTGCTCGCCGATGCCCGGAAATTCACCGGGTTCGGCATGCACCCGGTGATCGCAGCGGATCGCATCGGCCACATCATCACCGATCACGCGCCGCCGAGCCTGCTCGAGGACTGGCAGCGCGTCGGCGTCCGCGTGGAGCCCATCTCCGCCGCCGAGTGATCGGCGATCACCCACCGAGTATCCCCCGCGTCCCGCGCACCGAAGGAGTTCCGCATGACCGCTCGCATCGACCCGTCCACCGTCTCAGACGCCCTCGTGGGCCTCACCCGTTCCCTAGGTGAGCCCCACCGTGACCTCGTGATCATGGCGGAGGGCAACACCAGTGAGCTCGTCGCCCCCGGCACCATCGTCGTCAAGGCCTCCGGGTCTGCGATGAGCGTTGCCGGGCGGGACGACTTCGTCGTCGTCGATGTCGAGCCTCTGATCTCGATCATGCGCGACGCCTCGTCGTCCCAGGAGGAGCTCAGCGCCGCCCTGACGGCCGTGGCCGATGGCGTGCTGCGCAAGGCCTCGATCGAGACGCTGGTGCACGTCGCGTTCCGTGCTTTCAGCGACGTCCGCTTCGTCGCCCACACGCACCCGACGGCCGTGGTGTCGTTGCTGGCGAGCGTGCACGCACCTGTGGCGTTCGCGGGGCCGGTCTACACGGAGGAGCTGCTGACGCTGGGCGTCCCGCTCTATGTTCCCTACGCGGAGCCGGGCATCGAACTCGGTCGCGTGGTGCTGGAGGCGATCGCGGACTATGTGGCACAGCACGGCCGGGTCCCGTCGCTGGTGCTGCTGGGAAATCACGGCATCATCGCGGCCTCGGACACCGTCGACGGAATCGAGGCGGTGTCGACGATGGCTGTGAAGAGCGCGCGTGTTCGCGTCGGGGCGCTGTCTGCCGGTGGTATCGCGCCCATCGATCCGGAACGAGTGGCGCACTACTTCCAGCGCCCGGACTTCATCGAGCGCAGCGCGCACCTGTCGGGCCGCAGCGCCTGAGCGAACTCAGTTCAGGCCGAACAGCTCCACGGGGTGGGTCAGTCGCCACCAGGCGTCGGGACCGGGAAGCTCGTCCGTCAACTCCAGATCGACCGTGCTGGCACCGAGCGCGCCCGTCACGGTGAGGGTCCCCGCCTTCGCGCCCGCGGAGGTGTCTTCGTCGAGCTTCAGCTCGCGCGTCACCGTCGGCAGCTTCTGCCAGAGGCTGACATTCGCATCCGCCGCGGTGCGCACCGTGCTCGTCGCTCCCCACGTCGTGGTCACCGTCGCGACCTCGGTGCCCGCCGGCACGGCCGTAGCCGGAGCGAGCAGCGCGGTCAACTGGTCGTACAGCGATCGCGATACCGCGTCACGGTCATCAGAGCTCTCCTGATCCAGCGCCACCGCGAACGCACGCACGCGGGTGCCGGCGATGTCGAGGTCCTTCGCCGACAGCAGGTTGTAGCCCTCGAGGGTTCCGGTCTTCAGCCCGACGACTCCCGGGTCGCCGATGATGCCATTGGTGTTGGTGACCAAGCCGGCACCGGGCAGCTCCGTGCTCTGCTTCGCGGCGATCTCGGCCACCACCGGGTTCTGCAGTGCGACCTCCGCAAGGCGGATCAGCGCCTCCGGAGTCGCCGTGTTCTCGTGGTCGATGCCGGTGGGCTCGACCACGGTGATCTCGGTGAGTCCGACCTTCGCCAGCCACGCGTCTGCGGCCGCCACGTAGTCGGCATCCGTCGGCCAGAACTCCTGCGCCAGTCGATCGGTGTAGTTGCCGGCCGAACCCAGGATGATGCCCTCGAGCATCTGGTACTCCGTGAGCGTCCCGTCGACGGGAACATCCAGCGCGGACTCGTCTGAGCGCAGGTAATCCCAGTACGCATCGCTGTCAGACTGCGTGAAGGAGAACTCCCGACCGGTCTGGCCGAGCTCCAGCGGCTCCGTGTCGAGCACCGTCATCACGGTCACGATCTTCGTGATGCTCGCCATCTGCGTCCGCTCGGCCGTGGAGGCGTAGGTCGGGCCACCCTCATAGCCGATCGCGGCCGAGCCGACCGCGGGCCACACGGGCTGCTGCGTGCTGGCGACGGCCGGCTCCACGGCGATCGGAGCGACGGTGGGGGGAACCGATCCGAGCGGCCACAGCAGCGTCGTCGCCACATATCCGCCGACGATGGCGACCAGGATGGCACCCGGGATCCAGCCGCTGCGGGCGCGTGGCAAGCCCACCCCGGTGAGCAGGTCGCGCGCGACGAGAGTGGCACCCGCCGGCTCTGCGGCAATGGATGCGGGATCCACCCACTCCAGGGCGCGCGTGGTCGGTCCGCTCGGCGCGGGCTCCGGCTCCGCCGAAGCCGAAGGAGCATCGTCAACCGCGGACGAATCCGCGACAAGCGCGGCCGCGTCGGCGGACCCTCGGGTAGCGGGTCCGGTGGGTGAGGCAGAGTGCACTCGCCTAACGTACCGTGACGTCGCCGGGGGAGCCCTGGTGGAGTGGCCTCCACCCTGAGAGGTCCCCTGGGCTCGACCCCGAATCACCCCTGAGCATTACTGCAATTTCCTATCGATCACGTTTGAATGGCGGGATGACTGCGACAGAGGAGTCCCGGCCGCCGAGCATCTCGGTGGTGATCCCCGTCTACAACGAGGCGCCGATCATCGCTCGCTGTCTGACGGCGCTGCTCCAGCAGACGGACCTGCCAGACGAGATCATCGTCGTGGATAACGCCAGCACCGATGACACCGCCGCGATCGCGAGTCGCTTCGCGCGGGTGCGTGTGCTGCGTGAGGAGCGGCAGGGGATCACCTACGCACGGCAGACCGGTTTCGATGCGGCGCGGTTCGATGTCATCGCCCGAATCGACGCCGACACCCTGGTGCGCTCGGACTGGATCGAGCAGATCCGCGCCGACTTCCGCTCCTCGCGGGTGGACGCCCAGGGTGGTGGGGCGGCCATCGCCGAGCTCTCGCCCGGAGAGCGGTTCTGGTTCTCGTGGTGGTATCGAGGCTTCCGGTTCTGGCACCAGCGCAGCATCGGGGTGCAGCCGATGCTCTACGGTTTCAACAGTGCGCTGCGGCGTGAGGCGTGGCTGGCCGCGCGCCGGCTCGTGAGTATGGGGGATGACCGGGTGAGCGAGGATGTGGATGTCACGATCGCGCTCCTTCGCACCGGACACGCCCTGCGGTTCTCGCCCAACATGATGGTGAAGGCTCGGCTGTTCCGATCCATTGACCGGGAGAAGCTGGCGCGCTATTACGCCACCGACAGCATGACCCTGGCGCGGCATCGCTTCGGCAATCCGAAGCGGTGGGCGCAGGCGGAAGAACTCATGTCGTGACCCGGCGGTGGTATCGATCGCCCCGATTCTGGGTCAGTGCGATCACTGCGGTGCTGGTGATCGCGATCGTCATCGGCGCCTGGCCCACGGTGGTAGCGGCGTTCCACAGCCTGCCGCAGGTCAATCCCTGGGTGATGGCGCTGCTGATCCCGGTGCAGCTGGCAAGCTTCGCGGTGACCGGGGAGTCGCTGTTCTCCTACCTGCGCGCTCGCGGTGAGCTGCGCGGGCTGCATCCGCTGGCGGCGATGCGGATGTCGCTGGAGTTCAACTTCGCGAACCACATGCTGCCCTCGGGAGGTGCCGCCGGCATCACCTACGCGAGCTGGAAGCTGGCGACCCTGGGAGTGGCTCCGGCGAAGGGCACCCTCGCGCAGCTAGCCCGATTCGGTGTCACCTTCGTCTCGTTCACCATCGTGCTCGTGGTGTGCTCCGCCTGGCTGATCCTGAGCGGTCGCGGCACCCCGCTGCTGTTGTGGGTTGCCGCCGGAGTCGGCGGGCTGGCCCTGGTGGTGACCGTGGGTGGCGTGCTGCTGCTGCGTCGCCGTCGTCCCGTCCATCGCTTCGCGGGGCGGCTCGCGGCACTGGTGAATGCCGTGGGGCGCCGGGTCGGACGCCCGCAGCTGGTGGCGCCGATCGTGCTGGTGCGGTTCTTCGACGGCCTGCATCTGGAGCTGCGTGCCGTGCTGGAGCAGCCCCGGGCGCTGCTGGCTCCCTTCCTCTGGACGTTCCTCGTGCATGCGTGTGATGCGGGACTGTTCTGGGTGGGCCTGGCGTCGTTCGGACTCTGGCCCGATCCCGCCCTGGTGTTCGTGGCGTACGGCATGGCCACCGTGGTGAGCATGGTGGTCGCGACGCCGAACGGCATCGGCGGCTATGAGCTCGTCATGATCGGTCTGCTGGTGTCGGGAGGACTGCCCGGAGCGACCGTCGTGGCCGCGATCACGCTGACACGAGTGATCCTGCTGCTGGGCACGATCGTGTTCGGGTGGGCCTTCTACCAGCACAGCGTGACGAGATCGAGCGCCGCCGCCCCTGTGGTCTGACCACAGTAAACTGGAGGCATGCGGGTGCGATCATGACGGGGACGAGCGGAACCTCCTGGCGGATCTGGGCAATCTGGACCACGGGTGTCGCCGCCTATGTGCTCTCCGTCGCGAACCGCACGTCTCTCGGCGCGGTGGGCGTCGATGCCGCGCACCACTTCGGGGCCGATGCCTCCACGCTCGCGATGTTCGCCGTGCTGCAGCTCGCCGTCTACGGTCTCGCGCAGATCCCCGTGGGCCTCATGCTCGACCGGTGGGGCGCGCGTCCGATCATCACGGTCGGCATGATCCTGATGGCCGTCGGCCAGTTGGTGATGGCGCTCGCACCCAATGTGGGCATCGCGATCCTCGCCCGGATGCTGCTCGGGGCCGGTGATGCCGCCGTCTTCCCCAGCGTGCTGCGCGTGGTCGCGACGTGGTTTCCCGCCCAGCGCGCGCCGCTGCTGGTTCAGCTCACCGGCATCGTGGGGCAGGCCGGGCAGCTGCTGGCGCTCGTTCCGCTTGCAGCACTGCTGCACGCGACGACCTGGTCCATCGCGTTCGGCTCACTCGCCGGCCTCGGAGTGCTGTTCGCGATTCTCGTCTTCGCGGTGATCCGCAATCGCCCGCCGGAGCGACAGGAGGATGTCTCGGTCAACACCGACACCGGTGCGATCCGCGTGGTTCGCTCCTCCATCGACCTGCGACAGAGCGTGGCCGACGCGTGGGCGCACCCGGGCACGCGCCTGGGCTTCTGGTCGCACTTCACGACGCCCTTCGCCGGCACCGCGTTCATCATGCTGTGGGGCGTTCCCTTCCTCACCGAGGGGGAGGGGTTGAGCACCTCCGCGGCCTCGGTGGTCACCAATCTGTACGTGGTCTTCGGCATGGCGGTGGGGCCGATCCTCGGCGCGCTGTCGAGCAGGCATCCACTGCGCCGCTCGAACATGCTGGTGCTGCCCACCGTGGGACTGCAGCTGCTGATGTGGGTGATCGTGCTGGTCTGGCCCGGGCCCGCTCCGCTGTGGATCCTGATCCTGCTGGCCCTGGCTCTCGCAACGGGCGGCCCTGCGTCGATGATCGCGTTCGACCACGCCCGCACCTACAACCCGGAGCATCGGCTGTCGACTGCCACCGGCATCGTGAACGGTGGCGGTTTCCTCGCGGGGCTGCTTGCGATCCTGTTCATCGGGCTGGCCATGGACCTGCAGGGTGCCGGGGATCCGACCCACTACAGCCTGGACGCGTTCCGCATCGCGATGCTGACACAGGTGCCGCTGTGGCTGCTCGGGGCGGCCATGATCCTGCGCGAACGGCGTCTGGTGCGCCGGATGATGGGTCTCACGCGCCCACGCTGACACCTTCCCGATGACGCTCCGGGTCCCCCCCCGGACCGCTGCGCTCGGGGATGGCTATACTCGGGGGACACCACGGGAGTCCTCGTCGAGGGCTGAGAGGAAGCGATCGCGCTTCGACCGTTGAACCTGATCCGGGTCATGCCGGCGAAGGAAGGGAATATTTTCGTGCATTCATCCACGTCTCCACAGCTGCACGCAGCGGCTCGCCGCATCGACACCCGCTGGCGGGTGGTCGACATCGTCGTGGCCAGCGTCATCGCGGTGGCCTGCGCCGCCCTGTTCCTGATCTGGAACGTCGCCTATGAGGGACCGTCTGCGCTGCTCAAGCCGCTGCTTCCCGGCGTGCAGGGTCTGCTGGCCGGCCCCTGGCTGATCGCCGGCGTGCTCGCCGGGTTCATCGTGCGAAAGCCCGGTGCCGCGATCTACGCGGAACTCGTGGCCGCGTCCATCTCTGCGCTCCTCGGCGCGCAGTGGTCGGGCCTGACCGTCGTCTCCGGCGCGGTGCAGGGGCTGGGCGCGGAGCTCATCTTCCTGCTGTTCCTGTACCGCGTGTGGAACCTGCCGGTGGCTGCGCTCGCCGGCGCCGCCGCGGGTCTCGCCTGCGGCATCAACGACCGCATCCTCTGGTACGCCGGCATGGACTCGCTGTTCACGACCGTGTACATCATCAGCACGACCATCTCCGGTGCGGTGATCGCGGGAATCGGCGGCTGGCTCATCACGAAGGCGCTGGCCAAGACGGGCGCGCTCTCGCGCTTCGCCGCCGGGCGCCAAGCCGCCGCGCGCGTCTGAATCGGCCGCGATGACGGCGGTGGCGCTGGAAGCGCGGGACTGGGGGGGGCGATACGCCACCCGCAAGGCCTGGGCGGTGACCGACGTGACCTTCCGGGTGGAGCCGGGGGAACGTGTGCTGCTGCTGGGTGCTTCCGGATCCGGCAAGTCGACGGTGTTGCACGCCTTCGGTGGCGTGCTCGGCGGCGACGACGAGGGTGAGGCCCGTGGTGAGCTCCTCGTCGACGGATCCCCGGCCACCGCCGTCCGCGGTCGCGTCGGACTCGTGCTGCAAGACCCGGACACGCAGGCGGTGTTGTCGCGGGTCGGTGACGATGTCGCCTTCGGACCCGAGAACCTGGGCGTTGCGGCAGACGAGGTCCCGATGCGCGTGCGTCGGGCCCTGGATGAGGTCGGGCTCGATGTCGCCCTCGACCGCTCCACCTCCGCCCTGTCCGGAGGCCAGAAGCAGCGTCTCGCGCTGGCCGGCGTCCTCGCCATGCAGCCGGGCGCGATCGTGCTGGACGAACCCACCGCGAACCTCGATCCGGAGGGGGTCGCCGAGGTGCAGGGGGCTGTCCGTCGGGCGCTGGAGTCCACCGGTGCCACGCTGCTGGTGGTGGAGCATCGGATCGAGGCCTGGCTGCCGGTGATCGACCGGATCATCGTGCTGGGTGAGGGCGGAGTGATCGCCGACGGACCCGTGGATCGCGTACTCGGTGATCGCGGCGCGGAGTTAGCCGCTGCCGGCGTCTGGGTGCCGGATCATCCGCCTCGTCGCCCCGCCGCTCCCGTGTCCGCACCGGGTGCGACGTTGCTTCGCGCCACTGCGCTTGCCGTGGCTCGCGTCCCCGGCCACCCCGTCGCCGGACCGCTCGATGTCGAGGTGCGTGCCGGTGAGGCATTGGGCATCGTGGGGCGAAACGGTGCCGGCAAGTCGACGCTGGCACTGACCCTCGCCGGTCTCATCCGACGGTCTGCGGGCACGGTGACGGCGGCCGCCGACCTGTCCGACGGCCTGCGCAGCGACCCGTACCGCTGGCGCTCGCGCGAACTGCTCACGCGGATCGGAATGGTGTTCCAAGAGCCCGAGCACCAGCTGCTCGCCACCACTGTGCGCGGCGAACTGGAGGTGGGACTGCGCGCCCTGAAGCGCTCCGAGGCGGAGATTCGCATCCGGGTCGATGAGCTGCTCGCGCGCCTGCGACTGGATCGTCTCGCGGATGCCAATCCCTACACGCTCTCGGGTGGGGAACAGCGCCGGTTGACGGTCGCCGCGGTGCTGGCCACCGGTCCGCGGGTGATCGCGCTGGATGAGCCGACCTTCGGTCAGGATGCGGTCACCTGGGCGGAGCTGGTCGCGCTGATGGCGGAGCTTCGCGACGAGGGCCGAGCGATCGTCGCCGTCACACACGACGCCGACGTGCTCACCGCGCTGCATGCCCGCACCGTCCGCGTGGGGGCGGACACATGACTCTCGCGATGCCGGTCGGCACCACCACCCGCCAGCGTGGCGGTCCGATCGCGCCGCGGTCGCCGCTGGCGAAACTCGGCGCGTCCCTGCTGTTGGCGCTGCCGCTGATCCTCACGCTCGACGTCGTCTCCGCGTCGGTCGCGCTGCTGCTCGGGCTCGGCTTCGTGTTCGCGTCGGGACTGCGTCCGAGGGAGTTCTTCCTGCGAACGATTCCGGTGTGGGTCGCGGCTCCTGCAGCGGCGGTCGGCATCGGCCTGTACGGACGCAGTTCCGGGGCCGAGCTTTTCGAGTGGGGCGCGATCCACGTGAGCGAGGGTTCGCTGGAGCTGGCGCTCGCCACCACGATCCGGCTGTTCGCCATCGGGCTGCCCTCGATCGCCCTGTTCGCCTCCATCGACCCGACCGACCTCGCCGACGCGCTGTCACAGCGCCTGCGGCTGCCGAGCCGTTTCGTGCTCGGCGCCCTCGCCGGGATGCGGCTGCTCGGCCTGCTCGCGGACGATGTGCGCTCGCTCGGGCTCGCTCGCCGTGCGCGGGGCGTCGCCGATCAGGGACGCATCCGTCGCGTCCTGGGCACGGCCTTCGCGCTGTTCGTTTTGGCGATCCGCCGCGGCACGAAACTCGCGACCGCCATGGAGGCTCGTGGCTTCGGCTCGTCCAATGCGCGCAGCTGGTCGCGTCCGTCGCCCTTCGGCGGTGCAGACGTCACCCTCATGGCGGTGGCCGCGCTGATCTCGGCGGTGGCGCTGACAGCGTCCATCGCCACCGGATCGTTCAGCTTCGTCCTCGCTCCAGGCTGACCGCGTCGTCGGTACGCTGGAGGGGTGCACGAAGCGCCCGAACGAATCGTCCGCCGATTCGCCGCGGCGGGAAACCTCGTCGTCTCCGGGCAGCGCACCGCGGTGGTGCCCGCCCACCCTCCGCTCGAGGATCTCCTACGCCGCCTCGGCGCGGTGATCTGCGACGTTCGTGACGCGCAATACGTCTACGCGGACGGTGATGCCGGCATTCGTCTCACGGCTCGGGACCTCGCCGACGGTGCGGTGGTGATCGAATGCGGCGATGCGGCAGCCTTCGAACCCGGGGCGCGGGCGCAGGCTGAGAACACTCGCAGCCCGTTCCTCGCGTTCCGTGAGGGCGATCGGCTGACACGCGTGCTGCCCTCGGGCGCTCGCCGAACCCCGCGTACCGACGTCGACGATGCGGACGCCCGCCTGCGGTGGGCGCATGACTTCATGCCCGCGTGCACGGCACAGACCCGGCGACTCGGCAGCGCCCTCGCCGGAACGAGGTTCGGGATCAGCATGGTGCTGGAGCCCAAGACGGCGAATCTTGCCCTGTTCCTGCGTGCAGCGGGCGCCCACGTGGTGCTCTATGCTCACGCCGACGAGACGGATCCTGCCATCGCCGATGCGCTGCGTCGTCGTGGCTTCACGGTGCACGCCTCCACCGATGAGTCGCGGCAGCTCGCCCATGCGCGCGCGTTCCTAGCGGAGGGTATCGACTTCCTGCTGGACGACGGATCGCACCTGATCCGGCTCGCGCAGCTCGACGGCGTGGCACTGCGGGGCGCTGCGGAGGAGACCACCAGCGGCCTGCGCCCGTTGCGGGCGATGGGCGACGCGCTGACGATTCCCGTCGTGGCCGTCAACGATGCGCGTATGAAGACTCGCTTCGACAACCGCTATGGCACCGGACAGTCGTGCGTCTTCGCTATCGCCGATCTGCTCGACGGGATCGGTCGCGGATTCGCCGGATCGCCGGTCACGGTGATCGGCTACGGTCCCGTCGGGGAGGGCGTCGCGCAGCACGCCCGCGCTCTCGGCGCTGAGGTCACGGTGGTGGAGCACGACCCGGTGCGAGAGCTCGAAGCGCGTTCGGCCGGCTATCCGACGACCGAGGCCGCGGCGGCTGTCGCGCGCGGTGGCATCGTCATCTCCGCGACCGGCATGGCGGGCACGGTGCCTACGCAGCTGCTGCGCACGGCACCGCCCGACACCGTGTTCGCGGTGGCGGGCGGAGTCATCGACGAGATCGAGCTGTCGGCGGGTGGGGAGTGGGAATCCGAACTCGCGCCGAAGGTGGAGCGGCTGCGGCTGGAGGACGCGCACACCGTTCTCGTGCTCGATCGCGGAGGGTGCATCAACATCACGGCCGGCGAAGGCAACCCCGTGCAGATCATGGACTACTCGTTCGCCGCCCAGCTCGCCGCCGCGCGCCTGCTCGCGGAGGGTGCGTTCCCGGACCCCGGGGTGCACCCGCTGCCTGCGGCCGAGGACGAGGCGATCGCCGCGCTCCTGCTCGACCGTCCGGTTCCCACCCGCACCGCATCCACCCCGGCAGACGCCGACTGGCTCCCAGCCCGTTTCCCCACCGCGCGCCCCCGTCCGCGCCCCACCCCATGACCCCGTCCCGAAACACCCAAGCAAGTCCGAGAAACCCCGCAACGCAGGGTTTCTCGGACTTGCTTGGGTGTCTCGCGGAGTGTGCATGAACCCGAGAGAACCATGACCGACGCCAGCGACATCACCCTGTACTCCGCCCGTCTCGTGGTGCCGATGACCGCACCCGCGATGCGGGACGGAGCCGTCGCGGTGCGCCACGGCCGGATCCTCCACGTCGGCGAGCGCGCCTGGGTGCGCGACATGCTCACCGATCGCGGCGAGCGCTTCGACGAGGTCCGCGTCGACGGCGCGCTCCTTCCCGGGCTCGTGAACGCGCACTCGCACCTGCAGTACTCCGGAATGTCCGAGGTCGGGCAGGGGCGATACGCGGGTTTCGACGACTGGGCCGACGCCTTCGACGCGGTGTACGAGGGCCCGCACGACTGGCACGCGGATGCCGTGGTGGGCGCGCGGCAGATGATCCGAGCGGGCATCACCTCCGTGGCCGACATCGTCACCGACGCCGCGGCGCTGCCCGTGCTGGGCGAGACGGGCCTGGGCGGCATCACCTACTGGGAGGTGATGAGCTGGACCAACGAGGACTGGGCCGCTCGCGGGCGCGAGCTGATCATCGCCGAGCTCGATCGGATTCCGCCCGTGCCCGGTGCCGGCCTGTCGCCGCACGCGCCATACTCGCTGGATACCGAACCGCTGCTGGAGATCCCCGACATCGTCCGCGCTCGCGGGCTTCGCACACATCTGCACCTGGGCGAGAGCGCCTTCGAGGGGGAGCGGCCGGGAACGGACCCCGGCGATCCCTGGCGCTTCGCCAAGCTGGAGAGCTTCCAGTCCCTGCGCGCTGCGGGCTTCGGTGCCAGTGCCACGGAGTTCGTGGATCAGCTCGGCGTGCTCGGCCCGGACTGCCACGTCGCGCACGGGGTCTACATGACGGCCTCCGACCGCGCGTTGCTGCGTGCCCGTGGCACATCGGTGGCGCTGTGCCCGCGCTCGAACGACGTGATCGGTCTCGACGCGCCACCGGTGGCCGCCTATCTGCGCGAGGGCAGCCCCGTCGCCGTCGGCACTGACTCGCTCTCCTCCAGTCCATCGCTGGATCTGATGGCGGACGTGGCGGCGCTCGTGCGCATCGCTCGCGCGCAGGGCTACGCCGACCGCGACCTGCACG
The DNA here is from genome assembly GCF_044987425.1 of Microbacterium sp. ZW T5_56. Taxonomy (NCBI): domain Bacteria; kingdom Bacillati; phylum Actinomycetota; class Actinomycetes; order Micrococcales; family Microbacteriaceae; genus Microbacterium; species Microbacterium sp. ZW T5_56. Next base: position 31,894 of record NZ_JBJDRI010000017.1, read on the forward strand.
AGCGGCTGCTGTCGGCTGCCACTCTCGGCGGTGCACACGCGATGGGCATCGATGTGGGCCCGGATCGCACCGGCTACCTGGCCGTGGGAGCGCGTGCGGACCTCGCCTGCTTCCGGCTCGACGACGTCGACCTCGGTCGAGAGGCGGGAATGGCCGACGGGCTTGCCGCGCTCGCGGAAGACGGTGCCGGCCGTGCGATCCGCACCGTGATCGCCGGCGAGACGTCCTTTTCGAAGGAGAACGAATGACTGACAGCGATGCGCGTGTGGCCCGCCGGACTCCCGACGGAGAGCTCATCGAGTGGATCGCGGTGCCGCAGCGCGCGGCGGATCTGCAGCTGGAGCCCCATCCGGAGGGCGGCTGGTACCGACGCACGTGGACCGCGCCGGTGGAGGTGACCGCGCACGGCGGCATCCGTCCGGCGGCCACCATGATCCTGTTCCTGCTTCCGGTGGGGGAGGCGTCGGCCTGGCACGTCGTGACCAGCGACGAGATCTGGCTGTGGCACGGTCCCGGACCCGTTCGCGTGCAGCACGGCGGTGACGGCGAGGGCCCGCAGGACGGTCCGATTCACGTGCTTGATGCCGCGAACCCGCAGGTCCTGGTTCCTGCCGGAACCTGGCAGCGCACGGTCCCTGCGGCGGAAGAGGCGCTCGTGTCGTGCGTCGTATCGCCCGGCTTCAGCTTCGCCGATTTCACCCTTGCCTGACGCGCGACGACCGAGCGATGCCCGAGCGGTGCCGGTGCGGGATGAAAACCGCATCGCGCAGTGTCGTGGCAGGAGCGTTTTCGATCTTTCACCCGGCCGATCCGCGCTCCCAGGTACCGGTTCCGCAACAGTGCGTCACCGTGTTCGGCGTCGCGGCACCCGGCCGCCTACCCTGGAATCAACCCGAGCACACGCGTGCGTCCGTGATCGTGCTCATGCGCCGCCGCGAAACCGAGTCCGCTCCCGAGCGCACTCCCGAATCCTGAGGTCCGTCATGCCTTCCATCCTCCGCTCCGTCCGTCACGGGCTGGTCGTCGCCGGTGTTGCGGCCGGCCTGCTCGCCCTCTCCGCCTGCTCCACTGGGTCCTCGGCCGACGCCGGCCCCACCGCCGACGGCACGCCCATCGCCGGTGCGGAGTCGTCGCTGCCCACCGTCGTCGAGGGCAAGCTCACCATCGCGACTGGTGAGCCCGCCTACGAGCCGTGGGTCAAGAACGACGACCCCGCCTCTTGCGAGGGCTTCGAGGCCGCCGTCGCGTGCGCGGTCGCCGAGCAGCTCGGCTTCACCACCGATGACATCACCTGGGTGCGCACCACCTTCGATGCGGCGATCACGCCGGGTGAGAAGGACTGGGACCTGAACATCCAGCAGTACTCCATCAGCGAGGATCGCGCGAAGGTCGTCGACTTCTCGTCGCCGTATTACACCACCTCCCAGGTGGTCGTGGCGAAGGATGAAGCCACCGCGAAGACCCTCGGCTCGATCGATGCGCTGAAGAAGGCGTCGGTCGGCGTCATGGTCGGAACCACCAGCTACACCACGCTCGTGGACGCGACCGGTGCGGAGCCGCAGGTGTTCAACACCAACGCCGACCTGGTCGCAGCGCTGCAGTCCGGCCAGATCGACGCCATCGTCACCGACCTGCCCACCGCGTTCTACGTGACGGGCGCGCAGGTCGAGGGCTCGGCCATCGTGGGACAGTTCGCCGACACCACCGGGGGCGACGAACTCGCCTTCGTGCTGCCGAAGGACTCGAAGCTCACGGCCGACGTGACCGCCGCCGTCGACGCGCTTCGCGAGTCGGGCAAGCTCGAGGAGATCACCACCAAGTGGCTCTCCACCGAGGCCGCGGTTCCGGTCCTCAAGTAAGGACGCGCGTCTCACGGCGTACGCTGCGCAGAGACGACGCGGACAGGAGTCCTCCCATGACAGCTGGTGGTCCGCCCACCGAGATCAGTGAGATCGAACGGGAACGCCGTGCCTTCCGGGCACGGCGTTCCCGCCGTTCCGTTCTGCTGAGCCTCGCCTCGACTCTGATTTTCGCGATCGTGATCTGGCTCGTGTTGGTGAACACACCGGGCTGGGCGAGCGTGCAGAAGACGTTCTTCGACGTCGAGTACGGCATCGAGGTGTTCCCGAAGATCCTGCAGGGGCTGTGGCTGAACGTCCGCGTGCTCTTCTTCGCCACGATCGGCGTCGCGATCTTCGCGACCGTGCTGGCGGTGGTGCGGAGCCTTCGCGGCCCGGTCTTCTTCCCGCTGCGCGCGGCTGCCACCGTCTACGTGGACCTCTTCCGGGGTATCCCGGTGCTGATCGTGCTGTACCTCGTGGGTTTCGGCATCCCCACGCTGCGGATCTTCCCGAAGGTCGACATGGCCGTGTGGGGAACCATCGCGCTGATCATCACCTATTCGGCCTACGTGTCCGAGGTGCTGCGTGCCGGCATGGAGGCCGTCCACCCGTCCCAGCGCACCGCGTCGCGATCACTGGGCCTCACCCATGCGCAGACGCTCCGCATGGTGGTGATGCCGCAGGGCGTTCGCAAGGTGACTCCCGCCCTGATGAACGACTTCATCTCGTTGCAGAAGGACGTGGGACTGATCTCGGTGCTGGGTGCCGTTGATGCCGTCCGCGCCGCGCAGATCCAGAACGCGCTCACCTACAACTACACGCCATATGTGGTGGCGGGACTGCTCTTCGTACTCATCAGCTTCCCGATGATCCGTCTCACGGACTGGTATTCGGCGCGAGCGCAGAAGCGTGAGCAGCAGGGAGGCCTGGTATGACCGAGCTGGTTCTCGATATCCGCGGCGTGAAGAAGAGCTTCGGCGAAAACCTGGTGCTGCGTGGCATCGACCTCGCCGTGCACCGGCACGAGGTCATCGTGTTGATCGGTGCGTCCGGTTCCGGAAAGTCCACGTTGCTGAAGACCATCAACCTCATCGAGCAGATCGACGACGGCCAGATCCTCCTGGAGGGTCACGACATCACCGATCCGCGGGTCAACGCCGACCTCGTGCGTGCCCGCATCGGTGTGGTGTTCCAGCACTTCAACCTGTTCCCGCACATGAACGTGCTCGACAACGTCACCCTCGCCGCTCGCAAGGTGTTCAAGACGCCGCGGCCGCAGGCGGAGGGACGCGGGCGGGTGCTGCTGCAGCGGATGGGCCTCGGTGACAAGGCCGGCTCGTATCCCGACCGGCTGTCGGGCGGACAGCAGCAGCGCGTCGCGATCGCGCGGGCCGTGATGACGGACCCCCAGGTGCTGTTGTTGGACGAGATCACCAGCGCTCTGGATCCTCAGCTGGTCGGCGAAGTCCTCGACGTGGTGCGCGAGTTGAAGGAGTCGGGAACCACGATCCTGATGGCCACGCACGAGATGGCCTTCGCCCGCAGCGCCGCCGATCAGGTCGTTTTCCTCAAGGACGGCGTGCTCATCGAGCAGGGACCGCCGGAGCAGATCTTCGATGCGCCGCAGCGCCCCGAAACGGCCGAGTTCCTGTCCCGCGTGCTCTGATCGCGCGTTCGCCGTTGCGGCGTGCCCCTCGCGTAACGCGTTCGGAAGGTGCATGATGCACCTACCCGAATCGCGCTGAGGGGGCGCGTCCGGGCGAAGGGAAAACGCGTGAGTGCGGTCAATGAAGACCTGCTGGCGGCGTCGAGTTCACGCCGGTGCTGGCGATTCGTGCGGGATGTGATCGTCATCGCCGTCGTGCTATTGCTGCTGGCCTGGGGATCGAAGGTGTTCTTCATCCGGGTGTTCTCGATCCCGTCTGCGTCCATGTCGGCGACACTGCAGGTGGGCGACCGGGTGATGGTCAATCAGCTGCAGGCGGGGGAAGGGAGCTTCTCGCGCGGCGACGTGATCGTCTTTCATGACAGTCAGGATTGGGTTCCCGATGTGCCCGCCACGTCGAAGAATCCTGTCGAGGTGATGTTGGAGACGCTGAAGATCATCGATCCGCCTGAGGAGCAGTACGTGATCAAACGTGTGGTGGGACTGCCCGGGGACCACGTGGTGTGCTGCGATGCCCAGTTGCGGGTGTCGGTGAACGGTGTTGCGGTCATCGAGCCGTACCTGCACGATCCGCAGCTGGGGTCGTCGTTCGGTCTGCCGTTTGACGTGGTGGTGCCCGACGGATCGGTGTGGGTGATGGGGGACAACCGGCAGAACTCGTCGGACTCCCGTCGCCACCAGACCCAGCCGGGGCGGGGATTCGTGCCGATCTCCGACGTGGTCGGCACCGCCCTTGCGGTGACGTGGCCGATCCGCGACTGGCGCACGCTGGCCGCAACGCAGGCCTTCGGCGACGTCCCCGCCACCACGGCGGTGGCGACGAAGTAGCCGGTCTCAGGGCACCGGGCTTGCGATGCGGCCCGCGCGCTACTCCGCCGGGAACCAGAGTGTCATCCGGAGACCGTCCTCCGGGAGATGCAGGACCTCGTACCGTCGCGGCTGCAGCTGCGCGCCGGTGCGCACGTACGTGGTCGACGCTCGTCGACGCTCGACGAGGTGCTCGCCCCACCACTGCGCGAACTGGTCGCTGGCTTCACTGAGCTCCGCGACGAAGCTTGCCAGGGCGGGCGCGCGCAGGTCGTCCGCGTTCGCGGCGCGCAGCTGAGCCACAGCACCGCGGGCCAGGTCTTCCCACTCGGCGAACACGTCCCGGGCGCGAGGATCGAGCAGGAGATACCGACACGTGTTCCGCTCGGCTGCAGGCACCTCCGCGAACCCGGCGAACATCGCGAGACCTTCCGGATTCGCGGCCACCATGTTGCTCAGCCGATCCAGCACGTATGCGGGGTTCGGGCGTACGGCTGTGACGAGAGCAGCGAGGCGCTGCGGAAGGATATCGGCGCTCGCCGATCCGGGGCTCATCGGCCGAGGCTCCCGCAGCCGCGCGGCATGAGTCCGCGCATCGGGGGTGAGACGCAGCACGCCGGCAAGAGCGTCCAGCACGGCCTCGCTCGGATGATGCTCGCGCCCCTGCTCCAGCCGCGTGTAGTAGTCGACGCTGATCCCCGCGGCGCTGGCCACCTCCTCGCGTCGGAGCCCGGTGATGCGTCGTCGCGAGCTTGCTCCGATCGGACTGAGCGCCGGATCGGTACGCCGAGCCCGGAGGAAGTCACCCAGCTCGTGCGACACGGTTCCTCCTCGTCTCCCGCCGCGGGGGTGCGGGACTCCTAGGAAGAATACGGTCTTCCCGGTGTCTCGACCTGCGGGCAGGCTGGAGGAACGCACGACGGAAGGAACCCCATGGCTGCCTACACTCACGGTCACGCCGAATCGGTGCTGCGCTCACACCGCTGGCGCACGGCGGAGAACTCCGCGGCCTACCTGCTCCCGCACCTCGATCCGGGGGCGCATCTGCTCGACGTGGGTGCCGGTCCTGGCACCATCACGGCGGATCTCGCGCAGCGGGTGGCTCGCGTGACGGCGACCGAGATCGGTGAGACAGAGCTCGATCTCACGCGCGCGACGATCATCGAACGCGGGATCACCACCGTCGATTTCAGAGTCGCCGATGTGCATCGGCTGCCGTTCGACGACGACACGTTTGACATCACCCATGCGCACCAGGTCCTGCAGCACGTGGCCGATCCGGTCCAGGCTCTGCGCGAGATGGCGCGCGTCACCCGTCCGGGCGGAATCATCGCCGTTCGCGACAGTGACTACAGCGCCTTCACGTGGTGGCCGGCTGCTCCCCAGCTGGACGAGTGGCTGCGCCTGTATCTGGATGCCGCGCGAGCCAACGGCGGCGAGCCCGACGCCGGGCGGCGACTGCTGAGCTGGGCTCATGCGGCCGGGCTGGAGAACGTCGAGGCGGGCTCCAGCACCTGGTGCTTCGCCAACGACGACGATCGAGCCTGGTGGGGCGGCATGTGGGCCGACCGCATCGTCGACTCCGGGATCGCGCGTCAGCTCGTCGAGTCGGGGGCTGCAACGCCGGGTGACCTGCGCGAGATCCGCGACGCGTGGCTGCGCTGGGCTGCACACCCGGACGGCTGGTTCTCGATCCTGCACGGCGAGATCATCTGCCGCGTCGCCTGATCACCACTACGAAACACCCAAACAAGTCCGAGAAACTCCGCAATGCAGGGTTTCTCGGACTTGCTTGGGTTTCTCGCCGGCACGTGGCGTCGCGATCAGCGATCCACGTAGCCCATGTGCTGCGCGTTGTAGCGATCGCCGGCGACACCGACCCTGCTCGCCAGCGCATCGAGCTCCGAGACCTCGTCCGCGGAGAGGGCCACTTGAGTCGCGGCGGCGTTCTCCTGAATGCGCGAAACACGGCGAGTGCCGGGAATCGGCACGATCCACGGCTGCTGGGCGAGCAGCCACCCCAGCGCGATCTGCCCGGCCGTCGCGTCCTTCTGCCGGGCGAGCATCTTCACCTGATCGACGAGGGCCTGGTTTGCGGCGAGGTTCTCGGGTTCGAAGCGCGGCACCCGCTGACGGATATCGCCATCGCCGAATGTCGTTGAGGTGTCTACGGTGCCCGTAAGGAATCCCTTGCCGAGCGGACTGAACGGCACGAAGCCGATCCCCAGATCGGCCAATGTCGGCAGTACCTCGGCCTCCGGGTCACGAGTCCACAATGAGTATTCGCTCTGAACCGCGGTGACGGGTTGGACGGCGTGCGCGGCGCGGATGGTGAGAGCAGACGCTTCGGAGAGCCCGAAGTGGCGAACCTTGCCCTCCGCGATCAGTTCTCCCACAGTGCCGGCGACATCCTCGATCGGCACGGCGGGGTCGACCCGGTGCTGGTAGAGCAGGTCGATCACGTCGGTGCGGAGCCGACGCAGTGAAGCCTCCGCGACGCAGCGGATCTGCTCCGGACGGCTATCGAGACCCGCCATCTGCCCGTTCCGGATGTCCCAGCCGAACTTCGTCGCGATCACCACGTCGTCGCGGATCGGTTCGAGCGCCTCGCCGAGGAGCTCCTCATTGTCGTACGGGCCGTAGACCTCGGCTGTGTCGAAGAACGTCACGCCGTGATCCGGCGCGGATCGCAGCACGGCGATCATGTCGTTGCGATCGCCGGGGTTGGGCCCGTAGCTCTGGGACATGCCCATGGCACCGAGCCCGATCGCGGAGACGTCAAGTCCTTGTCCGAGATGTCTGATGTGCATCATTCCTCCTGCGTGGTGAGTGCGTGTTCTGGATCCGTGCTCTGGACCGGGAAGTCCGCGCTGGCCGCTGAGCTGGCGAGCAGATCAAGACGCTCCTGGCTGGGCGAATCGGCGGCGGTGTAGATGAGGAACGAGAGCCCGGGTTCTGCTGTGAGCTCCATCCCCTCGTAGGAAAGGGTGAGGTCGCCCACGACATGATGGCGGAAGTTCTTCGTGCCAGAGCCGTGGCGGCGCACATTGTGTGCGCCCCATCGCACACGGAACGTGTCCGAGCGCGTGCACAGCTCACCGATGAGGTCATGCAGCTGCTTATCCCGGGGGTTGCGTCCGGCTTCAGTTCGCAGAATCGAGACGGTCACATCAGCCGCGGCATCCCAATCGGAGTAGAACACGGTGGCGCGCTCGTCGAGGAAACAGTATCGGGAGAGATTTCCGTTGCCGGGACCATCGAGCACCTCATCGTAGAAGGCACGACCCAGCGCGTTGATGGCGAGGATGTCCATCCTCCCGTTGCGCACAAAGGCCGGTCCTCGTTCAATCAACTCCAGGGCGCGAATGAGGCTCTCTCGGGGTTGCCAGATCTTGGGGGATCGTCGGCGCACGGGCTGCGCGGCTCCGTTGGCGGTGCGCGCGAGGTCGAACAGGTGCTCGCGCTCCGCATCGTCGAGCTGCAGGGCTCGCGTGACAGCTTCCAGCACCGCATCCGAGACACCGGCAAGATGCCCGCGCTCGATCTTCGCGTAATACTCCGGACTCACGTCCGCGAGCATCGCAACTTCACCTCGACGCAGACCTTCGACCCGTCGCTGCCCGGAGACAGCGAGGCCAGCTTGTTCGGGAGTGAGCCTCGCGCGGCGAGACATCAGGAACTCCCGGGCTTCCGACCTGCCGTCCATACGTCCACGCTACGTCCCGACGCGGTCACGAGGGATCCTCTGTTAGTACCTCCTTCACCCGGCCATCCCTCATCGCCGCGGAAGCGGATGTGATGGATAGGAGAGGAAGGATGAAGAACCCATGACAACGACCACGACCACGACCCCCGGATGGACCGGCGGACAGAACGCCTTCGGTGACTTCGCCCCCGGACTGGTGCACTATACCGACAGAGTTCTGTTCGACGAAGTCTGGGAACGCGAAGGACTCACCAAACGAGACCGGTCACTGATCACCATTGCCGCGCTCACCGCGATGGGCAAGACGGACCAACTGAGATTCCACCTGGCCTATGCCCAACAGAACGGCGTCGCCGTCGACGAGCTCAAGGAAGCGATTCTTCAGCTCGCGTTCTACGCCGGATGGCCCAACGGCATGGGAGCGATGAGCGTGCTGAAGGACATCGCCGACGCGTAACATCCGCCCCCAGACACTGCGGCGATCGCCCTCGATCCGCAGATCATCGGCCGCGTCGCCTGCAGGTCCACCGCGAAACACCCAAGCAAGTCCGAGAAACCCCGCAATGCAGGGTTTCTCGGACTTGCCTGGGTTTCTCGCGGCTACGTGGCGTTCCAGAGATCGCGGTAGTAGGCGAGGCGTTCGCGATCGGGGCTGAGGCCATATGCCTCGATGAGAATATCTTCGAAACCCGGGCCGTAGTTCCACTCCGTCGACATGGAGGCGACCGCGATATCGGCCCATCGATCCGCTGTCCCCAGGGCGCCGAGATCGACGTGTGCGAGAGGTGATCCGTCGTCATCGAGCAGCGTGTTGGGCACGCAGGCGTCGCCGTGGCAGACGACCAGGAGGTCGATCGGGGGCGCAGTCCGCAGCGCTTCGGGAACCTCGATTCCGCGGTCTGCGGCACCGGCGATCCGCAGGGGCGCCGACCAGTCGAACGGGCACTGCGCCACCGGAAGCGCGTCGTGCAGCAGGCGCAGGCCGCGGCCGACCGCGCGTACGGCGATCTCGGGTCGTGCGATCCAGAACGGATCAACGGCGCTGCGGCCCGGGATCGCACGCGTGACCAACCACTCCTGGCCGTCTTGTTCGCCGTGCTCGATCACCTCGGGGACACGCGTGTAGCGACCGGCCCACGCCAGTCGCTCCGCTTCCTCAGCGCGCGACGACTCGGGGTCGATCGCACCGTACTTGATGTATCGCCCGTCGTCCGTCGAGAAGGTGGCCATGCCCAGACTGTTCAGCCATACCGGAGTGAGCGCGGCACCTGCCGCCAGGCGAAGCACACGATCAGGAACCGGCAGATTGATCGCGGGAATGCTCATGCGTTCATCCTCTCCGATCCGATCCGGTAGCGTCGGATTCGGCCATCGTGGGCCGCAGAGATGAGGGAGCACCCGTGAGCAGCGTTTTCGTCATCGGCTCGACCAACGTCGACACCGTGCTGACCGTCCACCGCCACCCGGAGGTGGGGGAGACCCTCACCGCCACCGGCGTCTCGGTGCGCCCGGGCGGCAAGGGCGCGAACCAGGCAGCCGCGTGCGCTTCGGCCGGCGGCAGTACCGTGTTCGTCACGCGGGTGGGCGATGACCCGCTGGCGGATCGCTATCGCCGTCACCTCGTCGCGCGCGGTGTCGATGACTCCCAGCTCGGTGTCGTTCCCGGGCCCACCGGACAGGCGAGCATCGTGGTGGATGACCGTGGCGAGAACACGATCATCGTGGTTCCCGGCGCGAATGCCGCACTGGACGTGTCGGCTGTCGCGGCTCTCGAGGACGTCGTGCAGGCCGGAGACATCGTCTCGCTGCAGCTCGAGGTCCCCGTGGACGTCGTGCGTGCCGCACTCGAACTCGCGCGCCGTCGCGGTGCGATCGGCATGCTGAACCCGTCGCCGTGGCGCGAGGACATCGCCGACCTGATCGCGCTGGCCGACATCGTCGTGGTCAACGAAGCCGAGGCCGCGCAACTCGGACTCGACGACGACCGCGTCGTCCGCACCCTCGGTGCCGACGGTGCGAGCTGGGGCGATGTCCGGGTGCCCGCTCCGAAGATCGAGGCCGTCGACACCACGGGTGCCGGAGACGCGTTCACCGGCACGCTGGCGGCCTCACTGGCGCAGGGACTCGCCCGCGCTGCCGCGCTGAGCGCCGCCGTCGCGGCCGCGAGTGAGGCGTGCCTCGAGCCGGGCGCGCAGCGCTGGGCCCCCGGTATCTGACCCCGCCGTCGTCCTCTTCCGGAACGGCCCTTTCTTCCCTCACGCCTCCCTGAGTTATCGGTTGCGTGCCCCCGCGGCTCCTGCGCGCTCTTCGTCTCGCCTCCGGCTCGCCCAGGTACCGCCGTCGGTGGACCAACCCGGCTCCTGAGCGAGCGTCGGCGAGATGACGGGCCTGAGCGCACGGGGTCTCATCGCCATGCCCTCACGCAGAAGTTCGTGTTCGCGGCGAGAGAGCCGATCAACATGCGTCCTCGCGCTGACGTTTGAATCCCTGATCAGAGGCAAATTTCCCGACGCTCCGAAAACTTCCTCAAAAAATGTTCCGTGTTTTGCGTCATAGATGGCGTGGGTTGTCGTCTCTATGGGTGAGACACCGTATGCGGTTCCGGGGGGAGTTGCAGCAGTCGGTGCGAGAGGGGAATGGCGATCCGTCGCCATTCGGTGGGGCTGGACCCGATGAGGTCCCACCGATCCTCGTCTCGTGTGTGGAGCGCTGGGGGGTGCTTCCGGAGGGCGCGGGATTGAGGAGAAGTTGAGGCGGGGTGGTTGGCGAGGGGCCACCACCCCGCCTTCTTCGTGCGTGCACCCAGGTCCCGTGAGACTTCCGCCTGTGGGCGACAATCCACGCAACGCGGCGATTCTCGCCCACAGACGGAAGTCTCGCGTTGGCGCTACGCGCGGTGTTGGCTACACGTCGGTGTCGACGGGGGCGCCGAGGCGCTCGCCGAGCTCCATCGCGAGAACGCCCGCGTGATTGTGCATGGAGTCGCGAGCGCCGTAGACGATCGTCACTGTCGGGTGTGGCCGAAGCTCTTGCACGAGCGCGGTGAGGGCGGCGGCCGTCGGCCCGGCCAGCTCGGCGCGATAGGGGTCGACGAAGTCGCCCCAGTGTTCGTCGTCGGCAGCATGCCAGGCCTTGCGCAGCTCCGGCGACGGCGCGACGTCCTTGGCCCACAGATCCACGGCAGCACGCTCTTTCGTGAGCCCGCGCGGCCAGAGTCGGTCCACCAGCACGCGATACCCGTCGTCGGCACTGGGCCTGTCGTACACGCGCTTGAGCCGGATCTCCATGATCCTCACGCTACCCCTGGACGTCGGGGAACGCGGCTCGGGAGAATGAGAGCGGAACGTGGGGGTGACGTGGCACTCAGTCCCGCGTAGGCTGACACACGATGTCAACCCAGTGCCGTCCGGTGCGGTGAGCGGGGGAGGCCTTTCGTCTCGCTCCGCTCGCTCAGGAACCGAGTTGGCGCCTCAGGAACCGGGTGCGGTGTCGAAGTTCGAAGGAGAACACATGGATATCAGTGGGGCCGGGGCCCTCGTCACGGGCGGCGCAAGCGGGCTGGGCAATGCCACCGCGAAGCGACTCGCTGAGGCGGGCGCTCACGTCACGATCATCGATCTGCCGTCGTCGCGCGGCACGGAGGCGGCCGCAGAGATCGGCGGGACTTTCGTCGCCGCAGATGTGACGGACGCTGCACAGGTGGCGGACGCCGTCGCCCAGGCGAATGCGGCAGCACCGCTGCGCGTGGTCGTGAACTGCGCCGGGATCGCGCCGCCGGCGAAGGTGCTGGACCGCGAGGGCAATCCGTCGCCGCTGGATGCGTTCGCGAAGATCATCCAGATCAACCTGATCGGCACGTACAACGTGATCGCTCAGGCGTCGGCGGTCATCGTGAAGACCGAGCCCACCGAGGGCGGCGATCGCGGCGTCATCGTGAACACCGCATCCGTAGCCGCGTTCGACGGTCAGATCGGTCAGCCGGCCTACTCGGCGTCCAAGGGTGGCGTGCACGCCATGACGCTGCCGATCGCGCGCGAGCTTGCCCGCTACGGTATTCGCGTGTGCACGATCGCGCCCGGAATCATGGAGACCCCGATGCTCGCCGGTCTGCCGGAGGCGGCGCAGGCGTCGCTGGGTGAGCAGGTGCCCTATCCGCAGCGCCTCGGGCGCCCCGACGAGTATGCGCGACTGGTGATGTCGATCGTCGACAACGGGTACCTCAATGGCGAGACGATCCGCCTCGACGGCGCGATCCGCATGGCACCGAAGTGATCGGCGAACAGAAATGAGCGACAACATGACGGACGACGTCCTGCTGGTCAGCGTCGAGGATGGCCTCGCGCGGATCACCCTCAACCGGCCCACGCGCCTGAACGCGTTCGATGAAACGCTGGCGCGCCGCTGGGAGGCGGTGACGGCCGAGGTCGTGGCGCGCGACGATGTCCGCGCGGTGCTCGTCGATGCCAACGGGCCCGCGTTCTGTGCGGGTGGCGATGTCGCCGCGATGGCCACCGGCGGCGGGTTCGGTGCGGGCGGAATCGAAGCCCTCGCGCATGTCATCAACGCCGGCATCCGCAGTCTCACCGAATCGTCGATCCCGGTCGCGGTGGCCGCTCAGGGCACGACGGCCGGCGGCGGACTCGGCATCCTGCTGACGGGCGACTACGTGGTCGTGGGTGAGGGATCGAGGATCGGCAGCATCTACGCGAACATGGGCCTGACTCCCGACCTGTCGGTGACGGAGGCGCTGTCGCGGGCGATCGGAGAGCGTCGCGCGCTGCAGCTGGTGCTTACGGATCGCCTGCTCACGTCTGCGCAGGCGCTCGACTGGGGGCTCGTCGCAGAGGTCGTGCCCGATGCCGACGTGCGGACGCGCGGCGAGGAGATCGCCCGTGGCTGGATCTCGGGTGCCGCTCGCGCGTACGGACAAGCGAAGCGGCTCATCCGCTCCCGCCCCACGCGCACCGCTGTGGAGCAGCTCGCCGAAGAGGCGCGCACCATCGGTGAGGCCTACGGCACCGATGAGGCGCAGGTGCGCATCCAGGCCTTCGCGGCGAAATCCGCGGGCAAGACGAAGTAAGCATGCCGCCCGCCGTTTCGCTGCGGGCAGCCGGTCGCGGCCTCGTCGCCGCATCGAAGGGAACCTCATGACCGAACGCAATCTCGCCGGAAAGACGATTCTGATGTCCGGCGGCAGCCGTGGCATCGGCCTCGCCATCGCGCTCAAGGCGGCCGCCGACGGCGCTAACATCGCGCTGCTCGCGAAGACCGACACCCCGCACCCCAAGCTCGAGGGAACGATCCACACCGCCGCCGAGCAGATTCGCGCCGCGGGCGGACGCGTGCTGCCGATCGTGGGCGACGTCCGCAACGACGACGATGTGACCGAGGCCGTGCTCAAGGCGCAGGGCGAGTTCGGCGGCATCGACATCGTCGTCAACAACGCGAGCGTGATCGATCTGTCACGTTCGCTCGATCTCGCCGCGAAGAAGTACGACCTGATGCAGGACGTGAACGTGCGCGGCACGTTCATGCTCAGCCGCACCGCCGTGCCGATTCTGCGCGAAGCCGGCAACCCGCACATCCTGTCGCTGTCACCGCCCCTGAACATCACGCCGAAGTGGCTGGGTGCGCACACCGGATACACGCTGGCGAAGTTCGGCATGACGATGGCGACGCTCGGTCTGGCGGCGGAGTTCGCATCCGACGGGATCGCCGCCAACACGCTGTGGCCGCGCACGACGATCGCCACCGCCGCCGTGCAGAATCTGCTGGGCGGCGACCAGGTGATGGCCGCGTCGCGCACCCCTGCGATCTACGCCGACGCCGCATACGCCGTTCTCACGCGCGATTCGCGCGAGAACACGGGCAACACGTACATCGTGGAGGACGTGCTGGAGGAGGAGGGTGTGACGGACTTCTCCGGCTACGCCGCCGTTCCCGGTACTCCCGACGATCGGCTGTTCCCCGACATCTTCCTGGGCTGAGACACGTCGCGAGCGCATGATCATGCGCCGAATCCATGACGGAATCGACGGATTGGTCATGGACTCGGCTCATCCTCATGCGTTCACGACGCACCGGTGGTCGCGAAACGGACGCCTGGGCGTGGCATAGCCTCGACACATGAGTGATGCGTACCTGGCCGGACTGTTCTCCCTCACCGGGCGCACCGCCGTGGTCACGGGCGGAAGCTCCGGGATCGGTGAGGGCATCGCGCACGCTCTCGCCGGAGCAGGTGCCCGGACGATCCTCGTCGCCCGGCGCGCCGAGGTGCTGGCGCAGGCGGCCGACCGCATCCACGCGGCGGGGTTCGACGCCGACACGGTCCCGGGCGATGTCACCACACGCGCGGGCGTGACGGCGATCGCTGATGAGGTGCTCGAGCGGTTCGGCACCCCCGACATCCTGGTGACCGCGGCGGGTATCAACCTGCGTCCCCCGATGATCGAGATCGACGAGGACGTGTGGGACACCACGATGGCGGTCAATCTCGACGCGCCGTTCCTGCTCGGTCAGCGCTTCGCGCCCGGGATGATCGAGCGTGGCTACGGCCGCCTCATCCACGTGAGCTCGCAGCAGGCGCAGCGCCCCTTCGCGAACAGCGGCGCGTACGGCGTTTCGAAGGCGGCGATCGAGGGATTGGCACGGGTGCAGTCCGAGGCATGGTCATCGCACGGCGTCACCTCGAACGCGCTCATTCCGGGCTTCGTTCCCACGCCGCTCAACACGCGACTCTCGTCGAATCCCGAGACCGTCGCCGCGCTCGCGGCGCGCACGACGGTGGGGCGCAACGGGCTTCCCGAGGACTTCGCCGCCGCTGCCGTCTTCCTCGCCGGCCCCGGATCGTCCTATGTCACCGGCCAGGCGATCGCTGTCGACGGCGGGTTCTCCGTCCACTGATCCCGTTCCTGACGCGTGACGGCAGCGCGCTAGGACGGCAGTTCCGACTCAACCTCGCACCCGCAGGACTCCCGAGTCACCAGCGTTGGTGCGAACCCGGTGTAGGCGGTGTGTTCGTCGTGGTGCACGATCGCCTTCACCGCGGCGCGCGCCATCTCCTGGATCGGCTGACTCACCGACGTGAGCGATGGCCAGGTGTACCGGCCCAGGGGGCTGCCGTCGAACGACGCCACGGCGATGTCCTCGGGGGCTCGAACCCCGCGCTCCGCCAGCGCGCGGAGGAACCCGATCGCCTGCTGATCCGCGCTGATGAACACCGCCGGCGGGCGGTCGGTCATGTCGGCGAACTCATGTCCAGCTCGGTACCCCGCCGCCATGCCGAAATCCACGCGCAGCACGGGGCCGGCCTCGAGTCCGCGCTCGTCAAGCGCCGCGCGCCAGCCGTCCTCGCGGGCATCGCGGGTGCCGTCGCGGTACGTGCCGATCACCAGGCCGATGCGGCGGTGTCCGTGGTCGGCGAGGTGCCCCACAGCCACTCGGGCCCCGGCCTCCAGGTCGACGCCGATCGCGTCGATGCCGTGCACCATCGAGGCATTGAGGAAGACGATGGGCACTCCCGCCTGGCGCAACGGCGCGAGTGCGGCGTCCGACATCGGCGTGCACAGGAGCACTCCGTCGACGCGGCGTCGCGCGAAGTGGCGGATATGGCTCAGGCCGTCATCGCCGGTGATGTCGGTGGTCGCGATGAGGACGTCCAGGCCGTGTCGTGTGGCCTCTCGCTCGACCTCCTCCGCCAGGCCCGCGAATAGGGGGTTGGCGAGACTCGGGAGCACCAGTCCGATCGCCTCGGTGGACCCGAGTCGCAGGGCGCGAGCGGCGGGGTTCGGCTGATAGCCCAGCATCTCGATCGCCTCGCGCACCCGGGCCTCGGTGGCGGGGGAGACGTGTTTGGTCTCGTTCACCACGTAGCTGACGACCGCGCTGCTCACTCCGGCCAGCCGCGCGACGTCGTCTCGCGTGGCTCGCGCACGCGCGTTCTGCTGGTCTCGGGGCGACACGTCGATCAGTCTAGGTCCGCTGCCCGGCGGCGAGACGCGTGAGCGTCACGCCGCCGGGCGAGCATCAGGCCAGCGATTCCGGAGCGTCGCCGAAATCCGGAACCGGCAGGCGTTCTCCGCCGCGCAGCGCGGACTGATGGGCGACGATGCCGGGCACCGTGTAGCGCGCTGCCTCCCAGGCGTTCACCGTCGGGATCGTGCCGTACGCGACAGCGCGGGCGAAATCGTCGACCAGGAAGTGGTGGCTTCCCTCGTGGCCGTTGGGCAGTCCCTGCAACTCGATCGGAAGTCGACCCGCATCGTGCACCGGGGCGAGCCCGGAGACGAACGCGTCGCGCAGTGCGGGATCCACGTCGGCCAGCGACGGGTCATCCAGGCTCATGCTCGGACGCGACTCGAGGTCGACCGTGATGTCGGTCCACCCCTCCTTGTCCTGCCAGACCGAGGTCTCGACGAGCTGCTCGAAGCTGCCCTCGGTGCCGAAGATGCGGAAGCGGCTCTCGCGGAGGTGCGACGGGTAGCCGACGCGGCGGAACTCGTTGATGCGCATCGACCCGCCGTCAGCCATCTCGAACAGCGCGGTGGCGTTGGAGAAGTCGTTGTCGAACATGCTGACGTCCTTGTCGAAGACGCCGTCACCGCGGTCATCGCGCACGCCGATGCAGCTGACGCTGACAGCGTGACCGCCGGTGGCGCCGAGCACGCCGCCGATCGCGTGGGTCGGGTAGTGCATGGGTGGGTAGCTGGCGGTGCTCTTCCACGCTTCGCCGCCGCTGTACTCGTAGGCGGCGTAGAAGCCAAGGTCCATGTCGTGAACGTAGTCGCCCTCGGCGTAGAAGATGCGACCGAAGGCACCGGACTCGCGCTGCTTGCGGCCGTAGACGGCCGCCGGGTTGTAGTAGCTGGTCTCGCCCATCATGTACGTCAGCCCGGTTTCGCGAACCGCGTCGATGATGTTCGAGACCTCCTCCACGGTGAACGCCATCGGGACGGCCGAATAGACGTGCTTGCCTGCGCGCAGCGCCTGCACAACGAGCGGGCCGTGAGTCCAGCGCTGGGTGAAGATCGCGACGGCATCGACACTGCTGGCGAGCAGGTCGTCGAACGTTGCGAACGTGCCGGCGAGACCCTGTCGCTCCACCAGCGCTTCGGCGCGATCGGGGAGCAGATCCGTTACGAAGATGTCCGTCACGAGGGGGTGGGCGTGCCAGAGCTTGGAGAACTGGCCGGAGAACTGCCCGGCACCGACGATGCCGAGCGAGAAGGGGCGGGGTGTGGTCATGCGGCGAGTCTGGCATTTCGGGGTTACACGAGTCAAGTTCCAAATTTCGATCCTCAATGCCCGGAAAAACAACCAGGAATGGCTCTTGCGCTCATCACGGTTACGCGTGTAGCTTGCCGGGAGGTCGTTCACTGACAACGGAGTACGGATGACGAATACACAGACGCTACGAGCCGCTACGGCTCAGCAAGCGGCTCGGAGCAGAGCCGGCGGATCGGGCAGACGGCGCTCGCGCAGTGATGTGCGGATAGCTCTCGTCTTCATCGCACCGGCCCTCATCGGGCTGCTGCTGTTCTATGTGGTGCCTACCGCGCGCGGGCTCTATCTGAGCTTTACGGAGTACAGCATCCTCGGCGAACCCGAGTGGATCGGCACCCGAAACTACGAACGCATCGCGCAGGATCCGCTGTTCTGGAACGCGCTGGTGGTGACGATCGAGTATGTCGTGATCAACATCGTGCTGCAGACGTCGATCGCGCTCTTGCTCGCCGTGCTGATGCAGCGCGTGGCCAAGTCCACGTTCGTGCGCGGCACGCTGCTGATGCCGTATCTGATGGCCAACGTGATCGCGGCCCTGCTGTGGTTCTGGATGCTCGACTACCAGATCGGCATCGTGAACCAGGTGATCGACTGGATCGGCCTGCCCCGGGTCGCTTTCTTCGGAAATCAGGAGTGGGCGATCCCGACGCAGGCGCTGATCAACACCTGGCGTCACGTCGGCTATACCGCGCTGCTGATCTTCGCGGGTCTTCAAGCCATTCCCGGCACCGTCTACGAGGCGGCGGCCATCGACGGTGCGGGGCCGTGGCGGACCTTCTCTCGCATCACGCTGCCACTGCTGCGTCCGGTCCTCGCCCTCGTCCTCGTGGTGACGGTCACCGGATCGTTCCAGGTCTTCGACACGGTCGCCGTCACCACCGCCGGAGGACCCGTCAACGCCAGCCGCGTGCTGCAGTACTACATCTTCCAGCGCGCCTTCAACGAGCAGGACTTCGGGTACGGGTCCGCCCTCGCCGCGATCTTGTTCATCATCCTCGCCATCGTGGCCGCACTGCAGATGAAGTTCCTGCGCGGCAACGAATCGGATCTGGACTGAGTGGAGAGCACCATGACCGAGACCATGAACATCGTCGTTCCCGGCCGCGCGCGCCGCCGGCCACGCAATGCCCGCTCCGTGCTCGCCTGGATCGTCATCGGGATCGCGATGGCCGTCAGCCTGCTGCCGTTCTACTGGGTGCTGCGGACTTCGCTCTCGCTGAACTCGAAGCTGGCCAGCGGATCGGCGGATCTGTTGCCCGTCGGCTTCAATTTCGGAGCGTACGAGCGGGTGTTCGGCCTGCAGAGCCCCGCGGAGGCGATCGCCCAGGGCGGATCGGGCGCCTCCATCAACTTCTGGCAGTACCTGGGCAACTCGTTCCTGTTCGCGGGGATCACCACGATCTGCGCGGTGTTCTTCAGCTCGATGGCCGCATACGCCTTCTCCCGCCTGCAGTGGCGCCACCGTGACAAGGTGTTCGGCCTGTTCCTGGCCACCGTGCTGGTGCCGCCGATCTTCACCGCGCTGCCGAACTTCCTCATGGTGCGAAACCTCGGACTCCTCGGCACGATGCTCGGTCTGGTGCTGCCGTACCTGTTCATGACTCCGTTCGCGATCTTCTTCATGCGGCAGTTCTTCCTGAACATGTCGCGGGAAGTCGAGGAGGCCGCGATGCTCGACGGAGCGCAGCACTGGCGCATCTTCTTCCAGATCGTCCTGCCCAACGCGGCCGCTCCGCTGGCGACGCTGGCGCTGCTGACCTTCATCGGCCAATGGAACGAGTATTTCTGGCCGCTGCTGGTCTCCGATGAGAGCACCCGCGTGCTCACGGTGGGACTCGGAGTGTTCAAGTCCCAATCGCCGCAGGGGGCCCCGGACTGGTCCGGCCTGATGGCCGCCACCCTCATCTCGGCGCTGCCCGTCCTCATCATCTTCCTCGCGTTCGGAAAACGGATCGTCAATTCGATCGGCTTCTCCGGCATGAAGTAATCCCCTGCACCACTTTCGAAAGGACCCCTCGATGAAGAAGAAGTTCCTTGCTGCCGCAGCCGCCCTCTCGGTCACCGGCCTCGCGCTTGCCGGCTGTTCCGGCGGCGGTGACGGTGGAGACTCGGCCGGCACCATCAACTACTGGCTGTGGGACGCGAACCAGCTCCCCGCCTACCAGCAGTGCGCGGACGATTTCCATGCCGCGAACCCCGACCTCACGGTGAAGATCACCCAGCTCGGCTGGGACGACTACTGGAGCAAGCTGACCAACTCGATGGCGGCCGGCAACGCACCGGACGTGTTCACGGACCACCTCGCAAAGTACCCCGACTTCCTCAAGACGAAGCAGCTCGTCGCACTCGATGACGTCAAGATGGGCGATTACGCCGACGGTCTCGCCGACCTGTGGGTGGGGCAGGACGGCACGCGATACGGCGTCCCCAAGGACTGGGACACCATCGCGCTGTTCTACAACAAGGCGATGCTCGCCGACGCAGGGTTGACGGACGCCGACATGGCCGATCTCACCTGGAACCCCGAGGACGGCGGCACGTACGAGAAGGTGATCGCTCACCTCACCGTGGACGAGAACGGCAAACGAGGGGATGAGGCCGGGTTCGACAAGAACAAGGTGGCGGTCTATGGTCTCGGTCTCGCCAATTCCGGTGGCGGCAACGGCCAGGCGGAGTGGAGCTACCTCACCGGTACGACGGGCTGGACTCACACCGACAAGAACCCGTGGGGCACGCACTACAACTACGACGACGAGCGCTTCCAGGACGCGATCGCCTGGTGGGCCGGGCTCATCGAGAAGGGCTACATGCCGAAGCTGGAGACGACGGTCGGTGCGAACATGGCCGACACGTTCGGCGCCGGCAAGTCGGCGATCAACGCGCACGGCTCGTGGATGATCGGTCAGTACACCGGCTACGAGGGCATCGAAGTGGGCATCGCGCCGACGCCGGTGGGCCCCTCCGGCACGAACGCCTCGATGTTCAACGGTCTCGCCGACTCGATCTGGGCGGGCACCAAGAACAAGGACGCAGCCATCTCCTGGGTGGAGTACCTCGGATCCTCCGCCTGCCAGGACGTCGTCGGCGAGCACGCGGTCGTGTTCCCAGCCATCTCGTCGGCTGCGGAGAAGGCGAAGGAGGCCTTCGCGGCAAAGGGCGTGGACATCGAGCCCTTCCTCCAGCACGTCACCGACGGCACCACATTCCTCTTCCCGATCACCGACAACGCGGCCAAGATCGACGGCATCATGAAGCCCGCCATGGACGCGGTGCTCTCGGGCCAGGCCCCGGCGTCGTCGCTCACCGCGGCGAACGATCAGGTGAACGCTCTGTTCGAGTGAGGTGAGACGTCGGGGGTGCCGCGGGCCCGAGCCCGTGGTGCCCCTGTTTCATGCGGTGCTAGCGTGCGGTCGGCCGTCCGACTGGCTCTCCAAATCAGGTTCAGAGTGCTGTGAAATGAAGCCGAGCCGCTCGCGCTCCCGAACGAGTTGTCGGTACTTGCGGGTCTCCTGCTCGGCTGCGAGTGGGACGAGCAGGTGCGCAAGATTGACGATGGCACCGCAGCCTGCCGCGAGCACGCCAGCAACGCCGAGCAACGCACCAGGCTGTGCGTAGCCACCCGCGCCGATCAAGAAACTGAGGGCGAGGACGAACGAGCCGCACCACCCCGCCGCGTGTGCGACACGAGTTCGCAGGCGGATTGCAGGGAGATCCTTCGGGTTGCCGTCGTGATTGGATTTCGCAATCGACAGCCACATGCGTTGTGCCCTCCTCGTTGCTGAGAGTGCGGTCATCAGAAACGGCATGGAGCAAACCAAGAGAGCGAGGACCAGGTGGACCGGTGTGAGGTGGCGGTTACCCAGTAGCAACACTGAAACCGCTGCCACCAGGGTCACCGTCGCGCCGCCACACACGACAGCAGGCAAGAGCGCAAGAAGCCACCGCAGCGCTCGTGCTCTCGCCCGGAGCGTATGGTCCGGGCTACCAGGGAGCGGTATGAGCTTGTACTGCGCTCGCACAAGGTCGCGCATTCGACCGCGAGCGTCTTCGAGAGCCTCGAACGACAGCCGGCCGATTGCGACGGCAATCACAAAGCCTGCAGCGCTGGTGATCGGAACACCGATGAGTGCGCCGCTGATGTGTTGGCGCTCGGATACTGCACCCACGAACCAAATGATCATCACCAACACAGACCACGCCGTGAGGAAGCTGCTGATCGCGATGACAGTTCCAGCTGTCGAAGAAGCGAACGAGCGATCTTCGCCCCATGAAGCCGGCATCGTCGGCACGATCGCGCTCAAGCCGGCGATGACAGTAAGGAGTACGGGAACACTCCAACTAGCGTGGGCTGCCGAATCGTTGACCACCGTCGTGACCCACGTCCACACTTCAGGTGTGCCGATACTGCCTGGGACGCCCGTTCGAAAGCTGATGACGAGAACTCCGATGAGAACCAGGCCGTAGCAGAGAACCAGGGCCAACGCGAGAATCGGGCCGATTGCTTCGCTGAGTCGGCGAGTGGCGAAGCGCGGACTGGGCTGAGGTCGAGACATGTTGTTCCTCCTGCTGCACGAGCCTTGCAGCAGATACGAACGAACAACGTGTGATCGGTCAGGCTGTGGAAACCTCCGGAACGCGCGTACAAGTGGGCTGCCGTAGCAATCACGGGTAACGGGGTGTACGCCGCGTGAAGGCAGCGATGTCGCCCGGACCCTGGCATGCCACCATCGCGGCCCGGGCTGAACACATGAACATGCGCCGGATCGATGAGCGGATCGCGGAATCAGTCCTGGATCCGGCGCACGTTCATGCGTTCGCGCACGGTGACCGCCGCGTGCGTAACACGCGTGACACACCGCCGTCGCATACTGGAGGCATGACAGCGCTGCAGCAGGAGATCATCGACGCCCTCGGTGTGAAGCCGACGATCGACGCCACCGCGGAGGTGGAGCGTCGGATCGAGTTCCTGACGGAGTACCTGCGCACCACGGGCGCGCGCGGTTACGTGCTCGGCATCTCCGGCGGGCAGGACTCGACCCTGGCCGGACGCCTCGCGCAGCTCGCGGTCGAGCGACTTCGCGCGGAGGGGCGCGAGGCGACCTTCGTGGCGATGCGACTGCCGTACAAGGTGCAGCACGACGAAGCCGATGCGCAGGCCGCCATGTCGTTCATCGGTGCGGATCGTGAGCTCACCGTCAACATCGCCGAGGCGGTGCAGGGGATGGAGAACGCGATCAAGACGGCTGGCGACGAGATCAGTGACTTCAACCGCGGCAACATCAAGGCGCGCACCCGCATGATCGCGCAGTTCACCGTGGCAGCGCAGCACGGGCTGCTGGTGATCGGAACCGACCACGCCGCGGAAGCGGTGACGGGATTCTTCACGAAGTTCGGCGACGGCGCAGCCGACCTCACGCCGCTCGCGGGGCTGAACAAGCGCCAGG
This sequence comes from Microbacterium sp. ZW T5_56, assembly GCF_044987425.1. Lineage (NCBI taxonomy): Bacteria > Bacillati > Actinomycetota > Actinomycetes > Micrococcales > Microbacteriaceae > Microbacterium > Microbacterium sp. ZW T5_56. Next base: position 54,640 of record NZ_JBJDRI010000017.1, read on the forward strand.
GTCGCGCGCTGCTGCGTGTTCTGGGGGCACCGGAGCATCTGGCCACGAAGGTTCCCACCGCCGACCTCCTCGACGACAAGCCGGGTCGCACCGACGAGGACGAACTCGGCCTCACCTACGAGCAGATCGACGACTTCCTCGAGGGCAAGACGATCGATGCTGCGGCGGCCGGGAAGCTGGAGGCCAAGTACCTCGCCACCGAGCACAAGCGCCACCTCCCCGTGGCTCCGTTCGACACCTGGTGGCGCTGACCTCGCGCTTCGTCTCGCTGGCGCAAGGTCAGCGGTCTTGTTCTGGTTCCTGAACGCACTTTGTCGCTCACGCGGGTCCTGCGTGCTCATCTTGTGACGACACGAGGACGCTCACCAACCGGGGGTCGCGAGAGTCCAGCTTCTCAATCCGTGAGCGAGACGAAGGGCCCTCGTGAGGTGCTGCACATCAGGGGCAGCATGTCGCGAGGCCGTGTTGGTCTCGCTGGCGCAGCTCGGGGTGTGCGGTCGTTTCGCTGCGTGACAGGGACCGAGGCGCGCTCTGCTCAGGGGGTCGCGCGGGCGGCGTCGAGGAGCATGACGACCTCCGTGAAACCGCGCGAGACTGCGTGTTCGCGGGGCGTGACGCCGTCGCCATCCGCGATGTCCGGATCAGCGCCGGCATCCAACAGCATGCGCACCGTCTCGATGTGATCCGCGGATCCCGTGCCGAGGATGATCGCCTCGAGCAGCGCGGTCCAGTGCAGGTTGTTGATGTGGTCGACGTCGACTCCCGCGTCGATCAACAGACGCACGGCGGCGACGTGACCGTGCTCGCTGGCCGGGATCAGCGCCGTGCCGCCGTACCGGTTGGTGCTCGTCACGTCGGCGCCGTGGTCGAGCGTGAGCGCCAGAATGTCCGTGAGTCCCTCCGCGCCGGCATAGAGGTACGCGCTGTCCTGAATCGCGTCGGCAGCATTGGGGTCGGCGCCTTCCGCCAACAGGAGGCGCACGATGTCGACGTCCCCGGCGCGTGTGGCGATGAGTACGGCGGGACGATCCGAATCGCCCCGCACATCGGGGTCGGCGCCGTCGGCGAGGGCGGCACTCACTGCTGTCTCATCGCCGCTGCGGACAGCGTCGAGCAGGCGTTCGTCGGCGTACGCGGGCTTCGCCGCGGGGCCGGTGCAGGCAGTGAGCAGGATGGCTGCCGCCGCAGTGATGACGATCGCGATCGGAGTTCGGCGCATGGTTCGAGCCTAATGGGATACCAAATCCCGTTGTTCATGGTTGGCTGTCAGATTCCTGCCGGTCTGCGATTCAGCGCACCGGTCGCGCCTGCCGCCCGGGGCGTGAGGTCGCTGTCACCGTGTGCTCAGGACCCTGAGTTGCGGCGAAGACATGACCCGAGTGAGGCGACTGCTCGCGCTGTGATGAACGTCCGGGGGCCGTTCGTGGGCGCGTTTGCTGTCTCGAAACGAGGACGATGTCGCGAACGGAGGACGGGGGCTGGGCTGTCGTCCTCCGTTGGCGCAAATGTCCTCGTTTGGGGACACACCTGCGCTTCGCGACGCGCCCGCACTTGGCGACCCCTCCGTACTGCGGGACGCCCGTCACGTTTCTCGAGCCTGCCACCCTGTGGCGGCTGAGCGGCTTCGACGGCCAGACTCCAGCGGGGGGACGCAGTTCGACCTGGGCCCGTTCCTGGGCGAGTTCGCCGTCTCGAAACGAGGACGATGTCGCGAACGGAGGACGGGAGTCGGGCTGTCGTCCTCCGTTGGCGCAAATGTCCTCGTTTGGGGACACACCCGCACCTCGCGACGCCCCGTACTCCGCGACACCTCCGCACTTGGCGACCCCTCCCCGCTTCTGGGCACCCGTCCGAGCGGAGTGGGGTGACGACACCGTTCCGTGATAACTGTCCGGGGGCCGTTCCGAGGCGCGTTCGCTGTCGCGAAACGAGGGACGATGTCGCGAACGGAGGACGGGAGTCGGGCTGTCGTCCTCCGTTGGGGCAAATGTCCTCGTCTGACGACGCCCCAGCGTTTGGCGACGCGGCCGCACTTGGCGACGCCTCCGTACTTCGGGACGCCCGTCACGTTTCTCGAGCCTGCCGCCCTTGTGGCGGCCGAGCGGGCTTCGGCGGCAGACTCTAGCAGGGGCTCAGTTGGAACTGAGGCCGTTGCGGGGCGAGTTCTCTGTCCCCGAAACGGGGACGATTTCGCGAATGGAGGACGGGAGCCGGGTTCTCGTCCTCCGTTCGCGTAAACGTCCTCGTTTGAGGACACCCCCGCACCTCGCGACGCCCGGGCTCTGCGGCACCCGTACTCCGCGACACCCGTACTTCGGGACGTCTCGTACTCCGCGACACCCCCGCGCGCTTCGCGACACCCGTACTTCGCGACACCCGTACTTCGCGACACCCGTACTCCGCGACACCCGTACTCCGAGACCCCCGTACTCCGCGACGTCCCGGGCTCCGAGACTCCCGCGCACCGCGACCGACGCGCACCGGGACGCCCGTCACGTCGCCCGAACCCGCCACCCCTGCGGCGGCTGCGCGGGACCCAACAGCGGATACCAGTGCCGATCCCGCAGCTCCGATTCGGCCACCCACAGCCCCGGGCCTGTCGGCTGCTCGGCCGACGTCCAGACCGCGAAATGAGCGAGCGGCATCGGCCACGGGTAGTCGAGCGCCGGGGGAGAGACGATGTTGCGGACGAAGCCGAGCGGGCGCAGCGATTCCGGCGCGATGCCGAGCTCGGTCGCCAAGCGCGCCACGGTGGCCGAGCCGTGCGGGTCGTTCACGGGAACCTGTCGCGTCGGGATGTCCTGTCGCCCGTCCTCCCGCGGAGTGCAGTACACCTCGCCTCCGCGCCGCACGAGCACCCGCACCAGCCCGACGGGGCGAGGGATGACCTCGGACAGCACGACCTCCGCGCGTCCGTGCGGGAGCCACGGCGCGCCGTCGATCCGTCGGATCACACGTTCCGCGTCGTTCGACTCAGACCCCATGCCCCCAGCATTCCATCCCCATAGGTTCCCCAGGCCGCGGGCCGTATCCTGGAGGGTATGACTTCTGACATGACCCCGGTGCGCATGACCGGCAGCAACGGCGACGTGCAGGTGCGTCCGCGTACCGAGGGATGGCAGCAGAAGCTGGACTCGGAGGGTCGTCCGGCACTGCAGTTCGCGAGCCCGAAGCGCGGCAAGCCGCCCGTGCACCTCGCCGACTTCACGCCGGAGGAGCGCGTGGCGAAGCTGAAGGAGCTGGGGTTCCCCGGGTTCCGCGCCAAGCAGCTGGCCACCCACTACTTCACGCACTACACGTCCGACCCGGCGGAGATGACCGACCTCCCCAAGGAAGGACGCGAGGAGCTGGTCGGCGGTCTGATGCCGAACCTGCTCACCGAGGTGCGTCGTCTGGCGACCGACCGCGGCGACACGATCAAGTTCCTCTGGCGTCTGCACGACGGCGCGCTCGTCGAGTCCGTGCTCATGCGCTACCCGGGCCGCATCACGCTCTGCGTGTCCAGCCAGGCCGGCTGCGGCATGAACTGCCCGTTCTGCGCGACGGGCCAGGCCGGACTCACCCGCAACATGTCGGCTGCCGAGATCATCGAGCAGGTGGTCCGCGCGAACCGTGCGATCGCCGCCGGTGAGCTGGGTGGCAAGAAGAAGGACGACCACTCGATGGAGCGGGTGTCCAACATCGTCTTCATGGGCATGGGCGAGCCGCTGGCCAACTACAGCCGCGTGATGCACGCCGTTCGCACCATGGTCGCCCCGCAGCCCGAGGGCCTCGGAATGTCGGCCCGTGGCATCACGGTGTCCACCGTCGGTCTGGTTCCCGCGATCAAGAAGCTCGCGGCAGAGGACATCCCCGTCACCTTCGCCCTCTCCCTGCACGCTCCCGACGACGAGCTGCGCGACGAGCTCATTCCGGTGAACTCGCGCTGGAAGGTCGATGAGGCGCTCGATGCCGCGCGGGAGTATTACGAGAAGACCGGCCGTCGCGTGTCGATCGAGTACGCACTGATCAAGGACATGAACGACCACGCGTGGCGCGCGGACCTGCTCGCGAAGAAGCTCAACGAGCGCGGTCGCGGCTGGGTGCACGTGAACCCGATTCCGCTGAACCCTACGCCGGAATCCGTGTGGACCTCGTCCGAGGTGTCGGTGCAGAACGAGTTCGTCCGTCGCCTGAACGACGCGGGCGTTCCCACCACCATCCGCGACACTCGCGGCAAGGACATCGACGGTGCGTGCGGTCAGCTGGTCGCCACCGAGGATGACAAGGCTGCGGCGGCCGCGGCCGTCTGACTCGTCACAGCGCAAAACGCTCGTATCCGCAAGGAATACGAGCGTTTTGCACGTCATGAAGGTCCATCACACTCGTGATCGGCCGTCGCGGACGCCGTCGACGGACCCGAGGCGCGCGGCGCGATCCAGCCACGCCTCCCGTCGCGCCGGGGACGCCTGTCGCACGTTCAGCATCCGCGTGGTGCGAACCGAGCGCACGCCGCAGAAGCGCATCGTGTTCTGGACGACGTGACGCTGCGCGGGCACGCCGGTGAACGGCGTGAGCAGGGCCGGGGTGTCCGCGAGGAGGAGCAGTCGTCCATTGCGGGCGGGCAGGAGCCCCTCCGGCAGGCCCGACGGGCGGTAGCGATACTCCTGGCGGGGGAGCAGCGCTCGGTCGAAGAACCCCTTGAGCAGTGCGGGAACCGAGCCCCACCAGAGCGGTGTGGCGATGACCACCGTCTGGGCGTCGTGCAGCGCGCGCCGTGCCTCATCCAGGTCGGGCTCCATCGTCATGCGCTCGCGGTAGCCGAAGCGCAGGATCGGATCGAAGTCCAGATCCCGCAGCGCGATCACCCGCGAATCGGCGTGCGCGTCGGCGTAGCGGCGAGCGATCGCGGCGGTAAGCGAACGGCCGTCAGGGTGTGCGTCGAGGACGAGTGCGCCGGTCATGGCATCCAATCTTGACAGTGTCTATTTGGTGGACAGTGTCAAGATAGGCAACAATGTTGCTCGTGTCAAGTTCACGAGATGGGTATCACCACGGGGATCTCGCCCACGCCCTGGAGTCGGCAGCGATGCAGCTGATCGCCGAGAAGCCGGCGCAGGAGATCAGCCTGCGCGAGGTCGCGCGCGCGGCCAACGTCAGCCACAACGCGCCGTATCACCACTTCGCCGATCGCAACGGACTGCTGAAGGTGATCGCCGAACGCAGCATGACCGACCTCGTGGATGCCGTCGTCGACGCGGTCGAGGCCGCCCCCGATTCGCGCACGGCCTTCCGGGAAGGTGGCGCCGCGTATCTGCGATTCGCGGTCGAGCGGCCGCATGCCTTCGCAGCGATCTACGATCCGACCGTCTGCGTGCCGGGTTCGCCCACTCCCGCGATGGCCGCCCTCATCGACCGGCTGGAAGGCGTGCTGAACGACATCACGGCAGCGGTGGGTCTGTCGGAACCCGTCGATGCGGTGTCGGTGTGGGGCATGATCCACGGACTCGGTGTGCTCAGCGCCGCCGGACACATCCCCCTTCCCGCGGCGCTGGCGGCGCAGGGGAACGCGGTGGATCGACTGCTCGCGGGGATTCCGGCGGTCTCATAACTTCCGCAGTGCCGGGTGCGGTGCATGAGTCGAGGAGATCTCGGCCTGGGGAGGCTCAGACACCGGTATCCGTCCTCGTTTGGCGACAATGCCCTCGTTTCGGCGGGCCTGGTTCGCCAGCGACTGAGGCCGGGCACACGGGGCTGGCCGCGCGGACTCGAAGGCATCCGCGGGTCGTGGCACGCATGAACGGAGGAGATTTTCGCCGGCGGAGGCTCAAACACCGGAATCCGTCCTCGTTTGGCGACAATGCCCGGGTGCGTCCCGTAGCGTGGTGTCAATTCCCGCGGGGTTCTCGTCGTCGGAGACGGTGAAGGGCCATCGTGGGAGACCCAGTTGTTTCCGGCAAGAAGCAAAGCAGAGATCCCACGATGACCCAGAACCAGTCTGCCCTGACGACCCTGATTTCCGAAGTCCTCACCGACCCGGACCTCGCGCACTCCGATGTGTTCCGGCGGATGCTGCAGGCGGGCTTGCAGGACCTCGTCGATGCAGAAGCGGCGTCGAAGATCGGTGCCGGCCGTTACGAGCGCTCGAGCGAGCGGACCACACGTCGCAACGGCACCCGCCCGAAGACCCTCGCGACACCGGCTGGGGAAGTTGATCTCGCGATCCCGAAGCTGCGGGAGGGGTCGTTCTTCCCGTCGCTGCTGCACCCTCGGCGTCGGGTCGACAAGGCCCTCTACGCGGTGATCTGCCAGGCCTGGATCGACGGGGTCTCCACGAGGAAGGTCGACCAGCTCGCGCGCGCGTTGGGCAACGACACCGGCATCTCCCGGTCTACGGTGTCCCGGATCTGCTCGGAGATCGACGAGGCCGTGCACGAGTTCCTTTCCCGCCGGATCGATCACACCTGGTTCCCTTACCTGTTCCTCGACGCGACCTATCTCGACGTCCGCGTCCGCGGGCGGGTCATCTCCCAAGCGCTCGTCGTCGCGACCGGCGTCTCTGGGGAGGGGCGCCGGGAGATCCTCGGGATGGCGCTCGGAGACGCGGAGACCACCGACTTCTGGACCGAGTTCCTCCGCTCGTTGCGGGAGCGGGGCTTGAAGGTCGCGACCGACGCCGACCCTCTCGGAGTGACGCTGGTCACCAGTGACGCGCACGCCGGGATCAAGGCCGCGGTGAAAGCGATCCTGCCCGGATCCGGATGGCAGCGATGCCGGGTCCACTTCGCCCGCAACGTCACCCAGCGCCTGGGATCAGCGCGTTCCAAGCCCGTCAACGCGTTGATCTCCACGATCTTCGCGCAGACCACCACCGAGGCCGTCTCCGGCCAATACCGGCAGGTCGTAGAGAGCCTGCGCTCCTCGTTCCCGGAGATCGCGGCCATGCTCGACACCGCTGAGGGCGACCTGACCGGCTTCGCCGCACTGCCCCGCGAACACTGGCAGAAAGTCTGGTCGAACAACCCCATCGAACGATTGAACCGGGAAATCAAACGCCGCGCCGACGTCGTCCAGATCTTCCCCGACCGCGACAGCGTGACCCGGCTGATCGGCGCCGTTCTGCAAGAGCAGCACGAGGAATGGCAGTACGGCGAACGCCGCTACCTCTCGGATATCTCCATGCGGAAACTCGTCCACATCCTGCACAACCACGCCGAGCCCGCACACCCCGAGCTCTACCTCACCGCCTGACCACCAACCACCCTCAGGAAACAACCAAATGACACCACGCCACGGGACTTGACCCAATGCCCTCGTTTTGGGGCAGCGACTGAGACAGGCCACACGGCGCTGGCGGCGCGGGGACGAAGGCGCCCGTGCATCGTGACACGCATGAATCGAGGAGATTTTCGCCCGCGGAGGCCCAACCGGCGGGATTCGTCCTCGTTTGGCGACAATGCCCTCGTTTCACGACGCGACCGTTGGCCGGCTGCGGATGGTGATCGCGGGCGGGACGAGGCGTGACACAACCTGACGAAGTCCCGGAAACGGCGTGTCCCTCACGGGCCTGCCACAGGGCGCGCTCATGGCTCTACCAGCAGGCAGACCTAACCTGAACGAATGTCGTTTTCCGCTCATCGCCCCGGACGCATGGATTCGCAGGGCCGGATCCAGTTCGATGCGCCCGCCGATCGTGTCGATGCCGAAGAACCTCTCGAAGTGCAGAGGCCCTTCCAGCCAGACGCCACCGGCAGCGAGCAGCAGCCGTATCCCGAGGCCGACGAGACGCCGACCGAGGTGCTGGCGTCCTCCGACGACCCGTCAGCTTCGGACGCCCGCGAGCCGTCGACCACGGACACGCAGGCCATGACGGAGGTGCTGTCCGACATCGAGCCGAGCATCGACGATGACACCCCGGAGGTGCTCGTCGACGCCCGTCGTCCGCAGCCGGAGGCTGAGACCACGGTGCTCGAGGACCTCGAGGCGCTTCAGGAGGAGGCCGAGGCGGAGCGGCGGGCTCACGACGCGGCGGCATCGGCCGCGCTCGGGCGCTTCGGACGCGGGCAGGACGAGCGTGACGACAGCCCCGTCGGCGCGAACTTCCCCGAGGACGACAACGACGACCGTGACGACGCCAGCTCCGGCGGCGGGGATGACGGCGACGGTCCGACGGGCACGCCGCCGGCCGCCCCGCAGGACGAATACACCGAGCGGCGCCGCACCCCGCTGCTGCGCCGGCTCGCCGTTCTCGGCGGGGCCGACGGCGCGGTGCTGGATCATGTGCCCACCGAGACGCCGCGCTTCGTGCAGATGTTCTTCGTGCTCGCGGGAACGGCGCTGATCTCCGGCATCTCGATGCTGTTCGCGCTGATCACCGGCGTGCACATCTGGGCCTGGGGAGCGGTGCCGCTCGCGATCATCTGGGCGCTCATCATCTTCAATCTCGACCGGTTCCTCACCGCGAGCATGAAGTCCACCCGCAACGGCTGGAAGCTGTTCGGCCTGGCCTTCCCTCGTGTGATCATGGCGGCCCTCATCGGCATCGTGGTGGCGGAGCCGATGGTGCTGCAGATCTTCCACAACGACATCCAGCGCGAGGTGACCACCACGAACCTGACCCAGTCGCTAACAGATCAGGATCAGCTCGCGAACGGTCCCGAGAAGCAGGCGCTCGACGCCGCGAAGCAGGCCCTCGCCGATCTGCAGAACCAGGCGGCGACGGGCATCGTCGCCGGCACGTCGAACCAGCCCGCGTCCGTCGCGGCAGCGCAGTCCACGGTCGACACCCTCACCGCGCAGATGGCCGCCGCACAGACCGTCATCGACCAGGCACGCGCCATCTACCAGTGTGAGCTGACGGGGGCGGGCGCCGAGTCGGTCACCGGCTGCACCGGTCTGCCCGGCGAAGGATCTTCCTCCGACGCGGCCAAGTCGCAGCTGGAGCAGGCTCAGGCCAGCTACGACGCCCTGTCCGCACAGCTGCAGGACGCCAATGCCGCCCTGTCTGCCGCACAGACGGCCGGCGCCACCGAAGCGGCCACCACGGAGAAGATGAACCGTGAGGAGGCGAACGCCGCGCTGCCCGCCGCTCAGGCCTCCTACGACACGGCGCTCGCCGCCTACAACGCCCGCGCTGCCACTGTGGCGAACGGAAACGCCGACGCCGAAGGCCTCCTCAGCCAGATCAGTGCGCTCAACCGCCTGGGCGAACGTGAGCCCACGCTGGCCTGGGCACACTGGCTGATCGCCGGTCTGTTCTTCATGATCGAGCTGCTGCCGGTGCTGGTGAAGGTCCTCACCAGCTGGGGCAACCCGTCCATCTACGAAGAGGTGGAGCGCGTGGTCACGCGGGTGAAGCTCGACGACGTGCGCGCTGACTCCGAGATCGCTCGCCGAGCCATCGCGGAGAAGGTGCGCGAGTCGCGCTCCGTGGTGAGGAGACGTGCCCAACGCACGGGGGAGGATCTCCCCGCCTCCGTCACCGAAGAACTCTCCGTCATTCGCTGACGACACGCATCCGCTGACGGAACGACGCCCCTCTCGTTCGGGAGGGGCGTCGTTCCGTTCGGGAGAGGCGTCGTTCAGCGTCGCGACACCGCGCGGCGCAGTTCCTCGGCGTCATCCAGCGGGATCTGCGCGCCGTCGACGTCCTGGACGGTCTCATGACCGCGCCCTGCGACCAGGACGATGTCGTCCGGTCGCGCCATGGCAACGGCCGCGGCGATCGCGTCGGTGCGCGAGGGGATCTCCACCACCAGCGATCCCGGCTGCTCGGCCATGCGGGCACCGGACAGCACCTGCGCTCGAATGGAGGCCGCATCTTCGCCGTGCGGATCGTCGTCGGTGATGATGGCCACGTCCGAGTACCGTGCCCCCATCGCGCCCATCATCGCGCGCTTGGCGGTATCGCGCTCCCCGGGAGCGCCGAAGACCACGATCGTTCGTCCCGCGGTGCCGTTCACGGACATCAGTGCGGCCTGCAGAGCCGCGGCGTTGTGGGCGAAATCGACCACCGTGGTGGGGTCGGTGGTGATCACCTGCATACGCCCGGGCACCAGCGGAGACAGCGTCTGCGGGCGATCGATCGCTTCCTGCACGCGCTCGGCGGACACCCCGCTCTCCAGCACCATCACCAGCGCCAGCGCGGCGTTGGAGACGTTGAACGCACCCGGAAGAGCCGTGGTGGCCCGCAGCACGGACTCGCCATCACGGCGCAGCACGAAGCCATGTCCGATGCCGATGCCGATGCGGACGACGTCGGTCACCGTGTAGTCGGCATCGATCTCATCGGAGGGGAGGAGGTGATCGACATCGCGGGGATCGTCGAGGGGCTCGCGCGTCTGCAGCGTCACGATCGGGATGTCCGCCGTCCGCGCGAGGTGGCGACCCCAGCGGTCGTCGACGCACACCACGCCACGCTCGGCGAGAATCGGCGAGAACAGACGGGCCTTCGCCTCGAAGTACCCGGCCATGTCGCCATGCACGTCGAGGTGATCCGGGGTGAGGTTGGAGAAGCCCGCCACGGCGAACCGCAGCGCATCCACGCGCCGGTACGACAGCGCGTGGGAGGAGACCTCCACCGACGCACTGTGCAGCTTCTCCTCCGTCATTCGCGCGAGGATGCCGTGCAGCGCGGTGGCCTCGGGTGTGGTGCGGACAGAGGGCACCGGGCCGTTGCCTGCGTCGATCTCGACAGTGCCGACCAGACCGGTCGGATGATCGAGCGCCTCCAGCAGAGAGCGCAGCAGGTACGTGGTGGTCGTCTTGCCGTTGGTTCCGGTGACTCCGAACAGCCGCGGTGCGCGTTCGGTCGTGCCGTAGGCGGCGGCAGCGACGTCGCCGATCACCGAGCGGACCTCGTTCACGACCACTACGGGCAGACCGCTGTCGGCGGCGATATCGGCACCCGCTTCGTCGGTCACCACGGCGACGGCACCGCGCGCGGCGGCGTCCCGGGTGAACCGCGCCCCGTGCACCCGGGCACCTGGCGCCGCGACGTAGATGTCGCCGGCGCGGACGGTGCGGGAGTCGATCGATGCACCCGTGACCACGACGCCATCGACTCCCGTGCTCACCCGCAGCGAGCGCACCGCTTCGGTGACGGCGCGCAGCGGCACGGCTCGGGGGGCCACCGGGCGCAGCGCCTGTTCGAGATCATCGGCCTCGCGGCGATCCGTCGCAGCATCGCGAGCGGGGGTGCGGGTGGTGTCGGCATCCATCGGTGTCGGCATTCCTCCATCCTTCCCGCTGTGCGCCGTTGCACATAGGAGATCCAGGACTGTCACAGAGAAAACGCATAGCGGGCGTGGCGGAGAAATCGCGCCGACGGCGGTGCGCGAGAATGTCCCGATGTCGTCCACTCCGCGCCCCGTGACTCGCCCCGCTGCGAGTGCTGCCGTGCGACGGGCGCGCCTGGGCCTGGTGCTCGCTCTCGCCACCGCCGTGTGCTTCGGCTCCTCCGGCGCGCTCGCGCGGGGTCTCATCGACGCCGGCTGGAGTCCGGGCGCTGCGGTCACCGCGCGCGTGTGGGTCGCCGCCCTCATCCTTCTCGTCCCGGCGCTGTTCGCGATGCGTGGGCGCTGGCTCCTGCTGCGCCGCAACATCGGCACGCTGCTGCTGTACGGAGCCTTCGCGGTGGGCGCCACCCAGCTGTTCTACTTCCAGGCCGTGGCCGTGATGGACGTGAGCGTCGCGCTGCTGATCGAGTACATGTCGCCGGTGGCGGTGATGCTGTGGCTCTGGCTGCGTCGCGGCGAGCGTCCCACGGGGCGCACCATCGTCGGAGCGATCGTGGCCATCGCCGGGCTGGCGCTCGTGCTGGAGGTGTTCTCCGGCATCGCGGCGAACACGGCCGGCGTGCTGTGGGCGCTCGGGGCGATGGTGGGAAGCGCGACGTACTTCATCATCTCGGCCCGCCGGGGCGACGGTGCGCTGCCGCCGATCGCGCTCGCCGGGTTCGGCCTGCTCACCGGCGCCATCGGGCTCACTCTCGCGAGCCTCGTCGGAATCCTGCCGTGGCGCTCGAGCACCGCCGACGTCGCGTTCCTCACCGGCAGCGTGGCGTGGTGGGTTCCGGTCGTGGGCATCGGGGCGATCGCCGGAGCCCTCGCCTACGCGCTGGGCATCATCTCGACCCGCATGCTCGGCTCGCGACTCGCCGCCTTCGTCGCGCTGAGCGAAGTGGTGGCGGCCGCGCTCTTCGGCTGGGCGCTGCTGGGGCAGACGCCCGGAATCTGGCAGGTGGTGGGCGGCGTGCTGATCCTCGCGGGAGTCATCGCGGTGCGCCTCGGCGAGCCCGACGAAGTGGAATCGGTGACGATCGAGCCGGTCTGAGCGCGTCACATCTGACACGATTCAGCCGATCCGAGCTCAACGTCCGACGCACGCACTAGCGTTGTGGCATGGTCGAATATCGCTACCTCGGTAACAGCGGGCTCAAGGTCTCGGAGATCACCTACGGCAACTGGGTCACCCACGCCTCGCAGGTGGATGACTCCGCCGCCATCGCCACCGTCCACGCCGCGCTCGACGCCGGCATCACCACTTTCGACACCGCCGACACGTACGCCAACACGGCGGCCGAGGTCGTGCTGGGCAAGGCACTGGCGGACCAGCGCCGCGAGAGCCTGGAGATCTTCACGAAGGTCTACTTCCCCACCGGCCCGAAGGGTCCGAACGACACCGGCCTCAGCCGCAAGCACATCTTCGAGTCGCTGCATGGCTCGCTCAAGCGCCTGGGCACCGACTACATCGACCTGTACCAGGCTCACCGATTCGACTACGAGACCCCGCTGGAGGAGACCTTCCAGGCCTTCGCGGATCTCGTCCGTCAGGGCAAGGTGCTCTACATCGGCGTCTCGGAGTGGACCGCGGAGCAGCTGCGCGAAGGACACGCCCTCGCAAAGCAGCTGGGCATCCAGCTCATCTCCAACCAGCCGCAGTACTCCATGCTGTGGCGGGTCATCGAGGGCAAGGTCGTGCCCACGTCGGAGGAGCTGGGCATCTCGCAGATCGTCTGGTCGCCGATGGCGCAGGGCGTGCTGAGCGGCAAGTACCTGCCCGGCCAGCCCGTTCCGGCCGGTTCGCGCGCCACCGATGAGAAGAGCGGCGCCGACTTCATCAAGCGCTTCCTCGCCGACGACGTGCTGACGGCAGTGCAGAACCTCAAGCCCATCGCCGCCGACAACGGTCTCACCATGCCGCAGCTCGCGATCGCCTGGGTTCTGCAGAACCCGAACATCGCGGCCGCGCTGGTGGGTGCGTCGCGTCCGGAGCAGCTGGCCGATTCCGTGAAGGCGTCGGGCGTGAAGCTGGACTCCGACACGATGGCCGCCATCGACGCCGCGCTCGGCTCGGTGGTCAACACGGATGCCGAAGACACCTACTCCGTGTCGCCGAAGTCGCGTCTGGTCTGAACGAAGAACGATCGTGGCCGCGCACAGTGCAGGAATCCTGCTGGTGCGCGGCCACCTCGCGTCTCGCGAGGTGCTGATCGGCCACATGGGTGGCCCGTTCTGGGCTCGCAAAGACGAGGGCGCGTGGAGCATTCCGAAAGGGGAGTACGACCCCGCCTCCGAGCAGGCCTGGGACGCAGCGCGTCGGGAGTTCGAGGAGGAGCTCGGACTTCCGGTTCCCGACGGGCCCACCACCGAACTCGGTGTCTTCCGCGTGACCTCCAGCAAGCAGCTCACGGTCTTCCGTGTGGCGGCGGATCTCGACGTGACGGCCGCGGTGTTCGGCGAGTTCGAGCTGGAATGGCCGCCGCGCTCCGGGAGAATCGAGCGGTTTCCCGAGATGGATCGTGTGGCCTGGACCGCGGTTGCCGTCGCCCGGGCCCGCCTGGTCACCGGCCAGCGCCGACTCCTCGACCTGATCTGATCCCCGACCCGACGCGCGGCGGACTGCGATGATGGGGTCGTGTCGTCAGCGCTCCCCGCACGTTTCGCGGGCCTCGATCTCGCGCGATTCGTCGCGCTCATCGGCATGTTCGCCGCGCACCTGTGGCTGGTCGACGGGAGTTCCGACGAGCCACTGCGCGCGATCGCCGCGAACATCGCTTTTCAGCTGAGCGAGGGAACCGCGTCCACGCTCTTCGCCGTGCTCGGGGGGATGTCGCTGGTGCTCGCGACCCGCCGGGTGCGTGCGGAGCGCGGAGCGGCGGGCGTCTTGGTCGCGGTGCTCGTGCGGGGACTGATCGTGATGCTGATCGGGACGCTGCTGGCCGAGCCGCCCGTCGTCATGGTCGTGGTGCTCGTCTACTTCGGCGCCGCGATGATCATTGCGGCGCCGTTCCTGCTGGCCCCATCGTGGCTGATCGTGCTCGTCGGAGGAGTGCTCGCCATCCTCGGTGGCGGATTCAACGCGGCGCTGCGCCAGGACCTCGGCATCTTCCTCGAGGGCGAGAGCCTGCCCCTCGGCGACTTCGCCGAACCGGAGACGGCCATCCGCGCCATCTTCCTCACCGGCGTCTACCCCGTGATCACCTGGCTCGTGTATCTCCTGCTGGGGATCCTGCTCGCGCGCGGCATGATCGCCACCGCGGAGCGCGGCGGACTTCGTGGCTGGGGCTGGATCGCCGCGGTCGGCGGTGTCGCCTTCATTGCGGTGGCGCATGTCGTGAGTTGGGCGACGCTTTCCGTAGTGGAGACCGTGGCGCCGCGATCCGGCGAGTTGCAGCAGGCGATCATGGCGCAAGCCGGCGGCTCGTACGGGGCCATGCCCACCGGAACCTGGTGGATGCAGCTCATCGCGGCCCCGCACTCCGGAACACCGCTGGACATCCTGCGGACGGGCGCCGTTGCGGTTGCGGTCGTCGGGCTCATGACCGCGCTGACCGCCGGTCGACGCCGCTTGGCGTACCCGGTGCGGCTGATCGCGACCACCGGCGCAGCCCCGCTCACCATCTACGCGGCGCACTGCCTTGCCTCGATCCCGATCGCGACGTCGACGGGGATTCGAACGGCGGGCTTCGAGCTGTGGGCGGCGAACGTGGCGGGGGCCCTGCTGATCGGTGCGATCCTGCTGGCCCTGCGCCGCAAGGGACCGCTGGAGGCGCTGATCGCCGTCGCCGTGCGCGGCGGACTGCTGCTCGTGCCGCGCAGGCCGGGCGTCAGCGTCGCATCTGTCGCCACTCGTCGATGAGCTGCGGGAACCGCTCGGCGAGGAATCGGAAGAAGTCGGCCATCTCGGTCGCGCGCTCGACGGCCGCCGGGTCTCCGGCATGCGCCTCGGCGATCTCGTCGATGAAGGCGGCCATCCGGCCGTAGATCGGCGCGTTGGAGGTGATCGAGCCGTAGAACGTCTCGCGCACGACCGCGTACTGGACGACGCGGGTTCCCGGACGCGAGAGCCGTTCGATGAAGTGCAGGCGGTGCAGGTAGGTCACGGCTCCGGAGATCGCGGCCGCGCTCACCCCCAGACGTTCGGCCAGTTGCGCCGCCGTGTATCCGTCCGCCGGAGCGGCCACCAGCGCCATCAGCACCCGCGCCGGCATGCGCGCCATCCCGGCCGCGGTCATCACGGCCGCAGCCTGCTCCGCGGCAGTGATGGCTCGGTGCTCGTCGATGGTGCGGTGCTCGTCGATCGGCGGCGGTCCCGGGGTCTCGGATGAGGAAACGGACATGATCTCAGCCTGCCGTGACCAGCGGCCGACGACGCACGAGCCACACCGACAGCACGAGAGCCACCACGGCTGCCGCGAGG
This sequence comes from Microbacterium sp. ZW T5_56, assembly GCF_044987425.1. Taxonomy (NCBI): domain Bacteria; kingdom Bacillati; phylum Actinomycetota; class Actinomycetes; order Micrococcales; family Microbacteriaceae; genus Microbacterium; species Microbacterium sp. ZW T5_56. Next base: position 70,321 of record NZ_JBJDRI010000017.1, read on the forward strand.
ATGCCGATGATGCCGCGTCCGTCCACGCCGGTGGCGGTGAGCGTGGGGGTCTGGCTGAAGGGGGAGAGCTGTGTGAGCCGATCCGGCAGCCCGAACAGCGGACCGAACAGGCCGATGATCGTCGCGAGCACCACGATCGTCCATCCGATTCCGATCGTCCAGCGCGGAATCACGACCAGCACGAGAGCGGTGACGGTGAGGAAGACGGCGGCCACGGCGGCCTGTCCCGCCGCACCGATCCACACGTCCTGGATCAGATCCGCGCCCGTGCGGCTCAGACCGACGAGGGATCCGAGCACCGCGGCCCCGTCCACCGCCACGATCGCGACCGCACCGATGATCAGGTACGACGCCAGCCACCGTCGTCGGCCCACGCTCGCCGCCCAGAGGGGCTCCACGGTGCCGCGAGCCTCCTCCTGGCGTGCGCGCGCCACGATCTGCACCGTGCAGCAGGAGGCCAGGATGCCGACCACGGTGAAGAAGATCACGACGGTTCCCGCCTGGAGGTCTCCGCTCTTCGACATCGCCTCGAGCACCGCTGCGATGGCCGGATTGCTGCCGCCCATGCTCTGCACCACCGAGGCGAGGGACGTTGCGAGGGCGCCGGTGAGGAAAGCGCCCACGGCCCAGGCGATGATGGATCCGCGGGTCAGGCGGCCGACGAGCGTCACGGGCCCGCGGAGCGACCAGCGCGCGGCGGCGCGGCCTCGCCGCGGGGCCACCAGCGATGCGCCGACATCCCGCTGCCGCAGCAGAACGTATGCCAGCAGCACCGCGACCGCAGCGGCGATCAGGAGCAGAACCAGCGGACCGACAGCGTCATCGGCGAACGGGCGCACGTTCTCGGCCCAGCCGAAGGGGCTGAACCACGCCAGCGGTGAGCTCTCCATGCGCGTGAGGTCCGCGTTCGGAGTTCCGATGGCGTTGCCGACGCCGCTGATGAGAAAGGTCACGAGGATGGCGATCACGCCGAGGGAGTTCGCCCCGCGCGCTGTGGCGAACAGCTGAGCGCCGACCAGCGCGATCCCGAGGAAGACGAGTCCGGCAGCGCCCGTCGCGAGTCCTGCGACCATGCTGCCGCGCAGCGGCAGGCCGGCGAGGGTGAAAGCCACGGTGATCGCCAGCGCCGTGATGACGTTCGCGATCACGCCGTGCAGCGTGGTGGCCCACAGTGCGGCTCCCCGCGAGGCCGTGGTGGCGCCGACCAGCTCGGCGCGACCGCTCTCCTCCTCGGCTCGGGTGTGACGCACGGCGAGGAACGAGCTCATGAACCCGGCGATCATCACCAGGAACGGAAGGATCAGGAATCCGATGAACTCCGCGGTGCCGGCGCCGGACGGGAGGCCGCGGAATGTGAGGATCACCGGGTTCGCGATCGCCGTCGCGAGCAGGGTGCTGCGGTCGGTCTCCGTGCCGTACGACTGCGTCACTCCGGTGACGGCCAGGCCGGCCATCGCCGCGTTCCCCAGGATCCACACCGGCAGCTGCAGCCGATCCCGGCGCAGTTCCAGCGCCCACAGTGTGGCGACGGCGTTGGTGCCCCTGCGAGCGGGGGAGCGTGTGATCGTGCTCATCTCACGCCGCCGATCCGCGGCGCGTCTCCGCGCAGGTGCCGTAGTGGCGGAGGAAAAGCTCTTCGAGTGAGGGCGGATTGACGCGGAGGCCCTGCACCTTCGCGTTCGCGAGTGTGGTCAGTGTGGCGGGCATGTCGGCGGGGTCGACCGTGAAGCGGATCCGTCCGCTCTCGGCCACGACATCCTGCGCTCCGGCAGGAATGGTCCCGTCGTCATCGAAGGAGACTTCGGTTCGGGTGAGGTGGCGCAGCTCGGTCAGCGTGCCGGATTCCACGATGCGGCCGGCGCGGATGATCGAGACGTGATCGCACAGCCGCTCGACTTCGCTGAGGATATGGCTGGAGAGCAAGACGGTGGCTCCGGCGGCGCTCACACGCGCCACCTCCTGCTGGAAGACGATCTCCATCAGCGGATCCAGACCGCTGGTCGGCTCGTCCAGGATGTACAGCTCGGCGGGAAGGGCGAAAGCCGCGATCAGAGAGATCTTCTGCCGGTTGCCCTTCGAATACGCTCGTCCGGCGGTCCGGGGATCGAACTGGAACGCGGAGAACAGTCGCTCGCGTTCGGCACGGTACGACGCGGACCGGGGATCCCCGCCGCGGAGGCGAACGAGGAGGTCCACCGCCTCGCCTCCGCTGAGGTTGGGCCAGACGCTGACGTCGCCGGGAACGTACGCGATGCGTCGATGCAGTGCCGCGGCATCGTGCCACGGATCGGCGTCGAGCAGTCGTGGCGTTCCGCCGGAGGAGCGCGCGAGACCGAGCAGGATCCGGATCGTGGTGGACTTGCCCGCACCGTTCGGCCCGAGGAAGCCGTGGACCTGCCCCGCGGAAACGGAGAGATCGAGTCCATCGAGCGCGTGCACGCGGCCGTACGTCTTGCGCAGGCCCACCGTGCTGATCACCGTGTTCATGCCGGGGACGCTACGCCCATTTCACAACTTTGTGAAGAATCTGAACCGTGAGGGTTTCGTGAGGAATGAACTCAGCCGGCGTCCGCGCCCTGCAGGTCGCCGAGGAGCTCGAACACCTTCTCGTCCATCTCGACCTGGGTCATGACCACGCACACGGATCCGTCGGGGTCGGCGAAGAAGTCGGTCCCCAGTCCGCCGGACCAGCCGAACCGCCCACGGTGCGGCCCCTCTGTCACGAGGGACGAGCCGTACCCCCAGCCCGTTGCCTGCCAGAACCCGGGGAAGAAGCTGTCCGGAGTCTTGGCCGACGACGGGACCTGGTCGCGGCGCAACTCCGCGAGCAGAGCCGTGTCGATGAGGCGTCCGTCCAGGAGTGCGCGGAGGAAGGCGTGGTAGTCGGCGACCGTCGAGACGAGCTCGGAATGGCTGACGTCGAACGGGGGCGGCGCGACAGAGAACCCGGCACCCGCGGGTTCTGTCTCCACGAATCCATCCTCCGTGCGCCGGAACGCGGCGAGCAGACGATGCTCCTGTCCCGGCCGTGTCGTGAAGCCGGTGTCCGTCATGTCGGAGGGGGCGAAGACCGTCGTGGCGAGCAGGTCGTCGGTGGATCCGCGCCCCAGCCGACCGAGCAGGATGCCCAGGATGCCGAACGAGTGGTGGTAGCGCCATCCGTCGCCCGGGTCGAAGGCGAGGGGGAGTGACACCAGCGCATCGAGCCAGTCCTGCGCTCCGCGTGCGACCGGCTCGGGGCCGGCTTCCATGCCGGTGTCGACCATCGCCTGTCGCAGCGGGGAATCGGTCGTCATCATCCCGTAGCCGGAGGTGTTGGTGAGCAGGTGGTGCAGCGTGATCGGCCGCTTCGCGGGTCGGGCTTCGGAGAGCGGCGCGTCGGGGTGAGGGAGGGCGCGCAGCCCGCTCAACTCCGGGAGCCATGTCTCGACGGGCTCGTGCAGAGCCAGCACCCCGTCTTGGACCAGACGGAGCGCGGCGACAGCAGTGACCGTCTTCGTCATGGACTGGATGCGGAAGATCGCGTCTGGTCGCAGCGGTGCGCCGCCGGGAGCGTCGAAGCCCACGGCGATCGGAGTGCCGTCACCTCGGACACCGACCGCTCCGGGCACGGTGCCGGCGGCGACGTGGCGCGCGAGGATCTCGGAGAGCGGTTCGGACACGCGAAGGCCTTTCGTCGCGGAGGGGGTCCTGCCCAGTGTAGGGACGGGCTCTGCCCCGGGGCATCCGTCGGAAGGTGTACGTGCGTGCGGACGGAACGACACCGTCCGGCATGCCGAGTGCGGAGCCGGCTCAGCCGATGAGGCCGGCGAGGTCGTCGACGGTCATGCCCCAGTTCATCCGCACGCGCGGCAGGGCGAGTTTGTCCGAGCCCACCGTGACGTAGCCCCATTCGGTGGTGACCGCCATCTCGAAGCCCGCGGCGGCTACGCCCGCCTTCGCGGTGTCGTTGTAGTGCCCGTAGGGGTAGGCGATCACCTCCTTCGCGCCGAGGATCTGCGCCGAGGTCTCCAGGTCCGCGGTGATGTCCGCTTCGGACCAGTTGACCATCCGACCCTTTCCGTTGTCGCCCGCCTCGTGCATCGCGTGGGTGTGGGAACGCTGCTGCACCCAGATCGACGGAGTCGGATCCTGGCGAGCGCTCGTGATCACGAACGACGTGGTGAGCAGCTGATCCTGCTCGACCACCGGCACCGCCCAGTTCAGCCAGGTGGGATCCGCGTCGTCGTCGGTGATGATCACCGAACGCGGCGGGAGGAGGAGTCGCCCATCGATGAACGCCGCGAGCTCATCCCAGGTCGGCAGGTAGAAGCCGCCGTCGCGAATGTAGGCGAGATCGTTCTGCCAGTCGGCGACGCCGTAGAAGTTGTTGCGCAGCCAGCCCTCTTCGCCCTCCGGCTTGTCGGTGAACTGGTGGTACATCAGGATCGGCACGCGGGTGCCGGTGGCGGTGAGATCGTCCGGTGTGGTCCACGCGCCGTAGAGGGTGAGCTCCCGTTCCGGGCCGCAGGTCACGGCGTCGGCGCCGTTGACGCGCGATGCGACATCGTGCGCTCCCGCAGCTTCGGGGGTGGAGTACCAGCCGGCGAAGACGCGTCCGTCCTGCGCCGGGATCGGCAGATGGAGGAAGCGGCTGCCGGTGGATTCGAGCGCGGGGGCGTCGGTGATCGCTTCGCCGGTGAACGACACGGCGCACGCGTTCGGATCACCGCTGTCCTGAAGGAGCTGCTGTGTGGCGGTGAGCGGGGTCGACGCGGGGGTCGCGGCATCGGGCGGTGTCGCGGTGCCGGGCGGTGTCGCGGTGCCGGGCGGTGTCGCGGTGCCGGGTGTTGTGCCGACCTGCGCGGCACCGAGCGCGATGCCACCCCCGAACACAGCGGCCGCGAGAACGGCGGCGCCCGCGATGATCAGCGCTCGTCGGCCTCGGCGTGTTCTGGCGTGCGTGGTCATGGTCCCCCGTTCGGTGGCGGGCGCACTCGTCTGCGGAAGCGGGGACGCCGGATGCCGTGATGATCGTAACGGGTGGATCCGCACGGATCCCGAAGATCGGTACGCGCGGGTCGCGCAATGTATACGAAAACAAACCTATGTCGTCATTCAGGTCCAAATCATGTCACTTGTGTATACACTAACGACAGCGACTGATCACGAGGAGGTGCCATGCGAGCAAGTGATCGTGCCTATGGAACGCTTCTGGAGGAGATCCAGTCTGGGCGTCTTGCTCCGGGGTCGGTCCTCGGCGAGGTGGAGCAGGCCGCTCGCCTCGGCGTTAGTCGCACGCCGCTGCGGGAGGCGATCGGGCGACTCAACGCCGACGGCCTCGTCGCGCAGGTATCGCCGCGCGTGACCGTTGTCACGGACATCGACCGCGACGACATCCGCGAGCTGTTCGAGGTTCGCCGGGCTCTCGAGGAGACCGCTGCGCGCCTCGCGGCCGAGCGGGGCGAGCGGGGTGTGTTCTCCGATCTTGCCGCCGAACTCGGTGCCGTGAACCTCGACGCCGACGCCGGTCGCGAGGCCTACGGCGTGCTGATCGCCCGGTTCGACGCCGCCCTGGACATCGCCGTCGCGAACGACTATCTCACCGCGGCGCTGCGCACGATCCGCACCCACCTCGTGCGCGTCCGCCGCCTGTCGCGGGAGAACACCACGCGCCTCGCCGCATCCGTCACTGAGCATCGCCTGATCGCCAGCGCGATCGCCGCGGGAGACAGCGACCTCGCCGCCCATGCCACGCACGTGCACCTGCACAACGCGCTCACCAACATCCTCGCGTCACTCCCGGAAGGACACTCATGACCGTCACGCATCACGTCCGCGTCTACAAGAGCGCGGAGGACCTGCCGCGCGACCAGCAGCTGGCCTGGAAGATCGCGGAGGTCGCCACCGACGCCGTGGAGGTGGAGCCCGCTGTCGTCGACATGATCATCAACCGCATCATCGACAACGCGGCTGTCGCTGCGGCCTCGCTCACGCGTCGGCCGGTGTCCGCGGCGCGCGCTCAGGCGCTGGATCACCCGGTCTCCCGCGGCGGCGAAGGCGCCACCGTCTTCGGATGCGTGCTGCAGGATCGCACGAGCCCCGAGTGGGCGGCGTGGGCGAACGGCGTCGCGGTGCGTGAGCTGGACTACCACGACACCTTCCTCGCGGCGGAGTACTCGCACCCCGGCGACAACATCCCGCCGATCCTCGCTGTCGCCCAGCACGCTGGCAAGGATGGCGCGGCTCTCGTTCGCGGTCTCGCCACGGGATATGAGATCCAGGTGGACCTCGTACGTGCGATCAGCCTGCACAAGCACAAGATCGATCACGTCGCTCACCTCGGTCCGTCGGCTGCCGCCGGCATCGGCACCCTGCTGGGCCTTCCGACCGAGACCATCTACCAGGCCGTCGGTCAGGCGCTGCACACCACCACCGCCACGCGTCAGTCGCGCAAGGGCGAGATCTCCACGTGGAAGGCGCACGCCCCGGCGTTCGCCGGCAAGATGGCGGTGGAGGCTGTGGACCGCGCGATGCGTGGCGAGACCAGCCCGTCGCCGATCTACGAGGGTGAAGACGGTGTCATCGCGTGGATGCTGGATGGCCCGGACGCCGCGTACGACGTTCCGCTTCCCGCGGCCGGCGAGCCCAAGCGGGGCATCCTGGACACGTACACGAAGGAGCACTCGGCCGAGTACCAGGCGCAGGCGTGGATCGATCTCGCCCGCAAACTCGGCAACGAGAACCCGACCCTGCGCGACCCGGCGAACATCGCCAGCGTCGTGCTGCACACCAGTCACCACACGCACTACGTGATCGGTTCCGGCGCGAACGACCCCCAGAAATACGACCCCACCGCCAGCCGCGAGACGCTGGATCACTCGATCCCGTACATCTTCACGGTGGCGCTGCAGGATGGCGCGTGGCACCACGTGGACTCCTATGCCCCGGAGCGCGCTGCGCGAGCCGACACCGTCGCGCTGTGGAACAAGGTCACCACGGCGGAGGACGCCGAGTGGACGCGTCGTTACCACTCGGAGGATCCGAACGAGAAGGCCTTCGGCGGTCGGGTGGAGATCACCCTCGCCGACGGATCCACGATCGTCGACGAGATCGCGGTGGCTGATGCCCACCCGCTCGGCGCACGCCCCTTCGCCCGTGCCGACTACGTGCGCAAGTTCCGTCTGCTGGCGGAGCCCGTGCTGGAGGCCGAGGAGATCGAGCGCTTCCTCGACCTCGTCCAGCGCCTTCCCGAGCTGAGCGCCGCCGAGGTGCTGCAGCTGTCGATCGTCGCGAAGCCCGGCGTGCTGGACGCAGCGCCCTCGCCCCGCGGCTTGTTCTGAACCCCGCCCCGCCGACTCCGGTCGGCGGGGCGCTCATCTCGGAGGAACCATGCTCTACTCGCAGACATCCGCGGCCGACAAGCGCCGCCTGTTCCGTGAGCGGCTCGCCAGCGGTGAGCTGCTCCGTTTTCCCGGTGCCTTCAACCCGCTCTCTGCTCGGCTGATCGAGCAGAAGGGCTTCGAGGGCGTCTACATCTCCGGTGCCGTGCTCTCCGCCGATCTCGGGCTTCCGGACATCGGCCTCACCACGCTCACCGAGGTGGCCGGTCGCGGCAGGCAGATCGCGCGGATGACCGACCTGCCCGCGATCATCGACGCCGACACCGGCTTCGGCGAGCCGATGAACGTGGCGCGCACGGTGCAGGAGATGGAGGACGCGGGGCTTTCCGGTCTGCACATCGAAGACCAGATCAACCCGAAGCGCTGCGGTCACCTGGACGGCAAATCCGTCGTGGACGAGTCGACCGCGCTGAAGCGCATTCGCGCGGCGGTCGATGCTCGTCGCGACCCGAACTTCCTGATCATGGCGCGTACCGACATCCGTGCGGTCGACGGTCTTGATGCGGCCGTGGATCGCGCGAAGAAGCTGGTCGATGCCGGTGCAGACGCGATCTTTCCGGAGGCGATGCGCACCCTCGAGGAGTTCGAGGTGATGCGAAACGCGGTCGATGTTCCGCTGCTGGCCAACATGACCGAGTTCGGCAAGAGCGAGCTGTTCTCTGTCGACCAGCTGGCCTCGGTGGGGATGAACATCGTCATCTGGCCGGTGTCGATGCTGCGCATCGCGATGGGTGCCACCGGGAGAGCGCTGGATGAGATCGAGCAGAAGGGGCATCTGCGCGACAAGCTCGATGAGATGCAGCATCGCGCCGACCTCTACGACCTCATCGACTACGAGGCCTACAACCACTTCGACAACTCGGTGTTCACCTTCACGGTGACCCGCTGACGACCCTCGGCCCTGCGAGAAACCCATGCACGGCCGAGAAACCCCGCGTTGCAGGGTTTCTCGGACTTGCTTGGGTGTTTCGCGGGGGCGGAGGGCACGGCAGACTGAACACACGCAAGGGAGCGAGACAATATGAGCGAGATCGATATCAAGAAGGGGCTCGCCGGCGTCGTGGTCGACGTCACGAGCGTCTCCAAGGTCAACCCCGAGACGAACAGCCTGCTGTACCGCGGGTACCCGGTGCAGGAGTTGGCAGCCACGCAGCCGTTCGAGGCGGTGGCCTACCTGCTCTGGCACGGCGACCTGCCCACGGCCGAGCAGCTGGCGGACTTCCGGGCGACCGAGCGTACGCATCGTCCACTGTCTCCCGAGGTGCGTGCGGCGATCGACCTGCTGCCCACCGATGCCCACCCGATGGACGAGGTGCGCACGGCGGTCTCCGTGATCGGCGCGCTCGACGCGACCGGCGACGTGATGAACGCGGCTGGCACGCCGGAGGAGAACCTGCAGCGTGCGGTGCGGCTGTACGCGGCGCTGCCCGCGATCGTCGCCTACGGACAGCGCCGGCGTCGCGGGCAGGCGATCATCCCGCCGCGCAACGACCTCGACTATGCGGCCAACTTCCTCTGGATGACGTTCGGCGAGGAGGCGCATCCCGTCGTTGTGGACGCGTTCAACCGCTCCATGACCCTGTACGCGGAGCACTCCTTCAACGCGTCGACCTTCACCGCGCGGGTGATCGCATCGACCCTGTCGGATCTGTATTCCGCCGTCGTGGGCGCGATCGGTGCGCTCAAGGGACCGTTGCACGGCGGCGCGAACGAGGCCGTGCTGCATATCTTCACGGAAATCGGCTCTGCGGAGAACGTCAAGCCGTGGTTGGATGAGGCGCTCGCCGCCAAGCGCAAGATCATGGGCTTCGGTCACCGGGTGTACAAGCGCGGCGACTCGCGGGTTCCGACGATGAAGGCGGCGCTGGACACCCTCGTCGAGCACTACGACCGTCCCGACGTCGCGGCGCTCTATTCCACGCTGGAAGAGGAGTTCGTCAGCCGGAAGGGCATCTACCCGAACCTGGACTACCCGTCGGGACCCGCGTACGACCTGATCGGTTTCGACACGTTGACGTTCACGCCGCTGTTCGTGGCGGCACGCGTGACGGGGTGGACAGCGCACATCATGGAGCAGCTGGGCTCCAACGCACTCATCCGCCCGCTCTCGGAGTACGTCGGCGAGCCGGAGCGCCACATCCCGGGCTACACCGCCACCGATGCCGAGGTGGCCGCCGCGGAACGCCCCGCCGAAGCCGAGTAGCTGACGACCCCGCGGCACCCCTGCGGCACCGACTAGCCCCGCGGCGCCCCAGCCGCAACGCGTGACCCGCGAGACTTCCGAATGTGGGTGAGAATGAGCGCAACGCGCCGATTCTCGCCCACAGAGGGAAGTCTCGGGGGAGGAGAGGGAGATCATGAACGAAGCGGTCATCGTCGATGTGGTGCGCACTCCGGTCGGACGGGGCAAGCCCGGGGGAGCACTGAGCGGAATCCACCCGGTCGATCTCATGGCCCCGGTGCTGGAGGCGGTCCTCGCGCGCAACGGGCTGGAGTCACGCCAGATCGACGACGTGCTCCTCGGCTGCGTCAGCCAGGTGGGCGAGCAGGCGTACAACATCGCGCGCCGATCCGTGCTCGCGGCGGGGTTCGATGAGACGGTGCCGGCCGCCACGATCGATCGGCAGTGCGGATCGAGCCAACAGGCCGTGCACTTCGCGGCGCAGGGGGTGATCGCGGGGGCATACGACATCGTGATCGCGGGCGGCGTCGAGTCGATGAGTCGTGTACCGCTCGGTTCCTCGCTGGCAGGCGTCTCCGGAGAATCCGCGCTGATCCAGGAGCGCTACCCCGACGGCCTCGTCAATCAGGGGGTATCGGCCGAGCTGATCGCCGCGAAGTGGGGATTCGGGCGCGATGATCTTGATGCGTATGCGGCGCGCTCGCACGAGCGGGCGGCGGCCGCCGCTGACGCGGGTCTGTTCGACGCCGATCTGCTGCCCGTGCACACGGATGCGGGAGTGATCGGCCGCGACGAGACCGTCCGGCCCGGCACTACCGCCGACGGTCTCGCGAAGCTCAACCCGGCCTTCCACACCGAGTCCCTGGCCGCCCGATTCCCGGAGATCGGCTGGAACATCACGGCAGGAAACTCCTCTCCGCTGACCGACGGAGCCTCTGCCGCGCTCATCATGAGCGCCGAGCGTGCGGCGCAGCTCGGGCTTCGTCCTCGGGCGCGTTTCCACGCGTTCAGCGTCGTCGGCGACGATCCGCTGATGATGCTGACCGGCCCGATTCCCGCTACCCGTCGGATCCTCGAGCGCTCGGGGCTCGGAATCGACGATATCGACGCCTACGAGGTCAACGAGGCCTTCGCCTCCGTGTCGCTCGCCTGGGCGGACGCCGTGGGTGCCGACCAGTCGAAGCTCAACCCCTGGGGCGGGGCCATCGCCCTCGGCCACGCGCTGGGGTCGAGCGGAACTCGGTTGCTCAGCACACTCGTCGAATACCTCGAACACACCGGCGGATGCTATGGGCTGCAGACGATGTGCGAGGGCGGTGGCATGGCCAACGCCACCATCATCGAGCGACTCTGAGCTTCCCTCGCGCGCGATGGCTCCTCCTCGACTCGGGGAGGAGCCATTCTTCTGTCCGCAACCAGTTGGACGCCCATTGATTTAGTTGGACATCCATGTATTCTGATCATGGTGCCAAGGGTGGCGCGGGAAGTGGTGGTCATCATGGTCAGGGAACTGTCGCACTTCGTGGACGGAAAGCTCACAGCGGGCACGTCGGGACGATTCGGCGACGTCTTCGATCCCTCGACCGGCGAAGTCCAGGCGCGCGTGCCGCTGGCGAGCAGCGACGAGGTGCGCGCAGCGGTCGACGCTGCCGTCGTCGGCCAGCGCACCTGGGGGGACATGAATCCGCAGGCACGCGCCCGCGTCCTCACCCGGTTCCTGGCGCTCGTCGAGCGCGACCGCGACGACCTTGCTCGCCTGCTCTCGAGCGAGCACGGCAAGACCGTCGACGATGCGAAGGGCGACATCCAACGCGGAGTGGAGGTCGTGGAGTTCGCCGTCGGAGCGCCCCACCTGCTCAAGGGCGAGTACACCTCGGGCGCCGGGCGCGGAATCGATGTCTACTCGATGCGTCAGCCCCTCGGTGTGGTGGCCGGGATCACTCCATTCAACTTCCCCGCCATGATCCCGCTGTGGCAGGCAGGTCCCGCCCTCGCCTGTGGCAACGCCTTCGTCCTCAAGCCCAGCGAGCGCGACCCCTCCGTCCCGCTCCGACTGGCCGAGCTGTTCGCCGAGGCCGGTCTGCCCGACGGCGTCTTCACCGTCGTCAACGGCGACAAGGAGGCGGTCGACGCGTTGCTCTACGACGAGCGCATCCAGGCGGTCGGTTTCGTGGGATCCACCCCGATCGCCCACTACATCCACACCACGGCCGCCGATCAGGGCAAGCGCTCGCAGTGCTTCGGCGGCGCCAAGAACCACATGATCGTGATGCCTGACGCGGACCTCGACCAGGTGGCGGACGCTCTCATCGGTGCCGGCTACGGATCGGCGGGGGAGCGGTGCATGGCCATCTCGGTCGCCGTACCCGTGGGTCAGGAGACCGCCGACGCGCTCGCGGCCAAGCTGGTCGAGCGTGCGCGCGCACTGACCGTAGGACCAGCGCTGGAGTCGGGGATGGACTACGGCCCGCTCGTCACTGCCGCGGCCGTCGAACGGGTGACCGGGTACATCGCGCAGGCCGTCGACCAGGGAGCCGAGCTCCTGCTGGACGGCCGGGGTCTGGTCGTGCCCGGACACGAGAACGGCTTCTACCTCGGCCCCACGCTCTTCGACCGCGTGAGCACCGATATGACCATCTACCGCGAGGAGGTCTTCGGTCCGGTGCTGATCATCGCGCGCGCCGACGACTACGAAGCGGCGCTGGCGATGGCCTCCGACCACGAGTACGGCAACGGCGTCTCCATCTTCACGCGCGACGGCGACACGGCACGCGACTTCACCGCGCGGGTGCAGGTCGGGATGGTGGGTGTGAACGTCCCGATCCCGGTGCCCATCGCGTACCACACGTTCGGCGGCTGGAAGAAGTCGATGTTCGGCGACCTCAACCAGCACGGCGCGGACTCCTTCCGCTTCTACACGAAGACCAAGACCGTCACCAGCCGCTGGCCCTCCGGCATCCGCGAGGGCGCCAGCTTCGTCATCCCGACCATGAGTTGAGAGGCCTGCCGATGAGCACCGTCACCACCACCACGACGACCGCCGAAGACCGCGCCGCGATCATCGAAGCCGTGCGCGAGTACGCCCAGCACGAGCTCGCACCCTACGCCGTGGAGCGGGACTCCACGGGGGAGTTCCCGGTCGATGCGCTGCACCGCGGGGGAGAGCTGGGGCTGGGCGGCATCTACATCGGCGAGGACGTCGGGGGTGCGGGATTCTCGCGGGAGGATGCGGCGGCGATCTTCGAAGAGCTCGCTTACGCCGACCCCACGATCGCCGCGTACATCTCGATCCACAACATGGTCGGCTGGATGATCGACTCCTATGGAACCGAGGCGCAACGTCACGAGTGGCTGCCGCGGCTGACGGGTATGGAGATCTTCGGGGCCTACTGCCTCACGGAGCCGGGGGCGGGATCGGACGCCGCAGCCATCACGACCGGTGCCGTGCGCGATGGCGATCACTGGGTTCTCACCGGCGTGAAGCAGTTCATCTCCGGAGCGGGAGCCGCGGGTGTCTACGTCGTGATGGCGCGCACCGGGGATCTCGGATCGCGCGGGATCTCGGCCTTCATCGTGCCGGCGGACACCGCCGGTCTGAGCTTCGGTGCCAACGAGAAGAAGATGGGGTGGAAGGCGCAGCCCACCCGTCAGGTGGTGCTGGACGCCGTGCGCGTTCCGGTCGAGAACCTGCTGGGCGAAGAGGGCGGCGGCTTCCGGATCGCGATGAAGGCTCTCAACGGCGGCCGCGTCAACATCGCCTCCTGCTCGCTGGGCGGCGCACGCTGGGCGCTGGACCGGGCAGTGCAGTACGTCCACGAGCGCTTCACGTTCGGGGCGGCGCTGGCGGATCAGCCCACGGTGCAGTTCACGGTGGCGGATATGGCCACCGAGCTACGCGCCGCGCGCCTCATGGTGGAGGACGCGGCGCGAGCGATCGACGACGAGGCGGAGGACGTGGCCATGCGCTGCGCCATGGCCAAGCGATTCGCCACCGATGCGGGCTTCCGCGTCGCGAACGAGGCGCTGCAACTGCACGGCGGCTACGGCTACCTGCAGGATTACGGAATCGAGAAGGTCGTGCGAGACCTGCGCGTGCATCAGATCCTCGAGGGGACCAACGAGATCATGCGGGTCATCGTGGGCCGAGAGGTGATGGGAGGTCGGCGATGACACGCATCGCTTTCTTGGGTCTCGGGCACATGGGGCTCCCCATGGCGAAGAACCTCGTCGCGGCAGGACACGAACTCACTGGTTTCGACGTGGTGCCGGCGGCCGTCGATGCAGCGCGCGCGGCCGGGATCTCAGTGGCTGGCTCCGGTGTCGAGGCGGTGCGCGGCGCCGAGGTCGTGATCACGATGTTCCCGAGCGGGCGGCACGTGATCGACGCCTTCGCGGGTGAAGACGGACTGTTGGCGGCGGCACCCTCGGGTTCGCTGTTCATCGAGTGCTCCACCATCGCGGTCAGTGAGGCGCGGGAAGCGCACGACCTCGCGCTCGCGGCAGGTCAGCACAACGTCGATGCACCGGTGTCCGGCGGCGTGGTCGGGGCGGAAAACGGCACCCTCACGTTCATGGTGGGCGGGAGCGATGAGGACTTCGCCGCGGCGCACCCGCTGCTGGAGGCCATGGGTGCCCGTATCGTGCACTGCGGCGGGCCAGGGCTCGGACAGGCAGCGAAGATCTGCAACAACATGATCCTCGGCGTCACGCAGATCGCCGTCGCGGAGGCGTTCGTGCTCGGTGAGCAGCTGGGCCTCACGCACGACGCGCTGTTCGAGGTGGCATCGCATGCGTCCGGTCAGTGCTGGGCGCTCACCACCAACTGCCCGGTGCCGGGACCGGTTCCCACGAGCCCCGCGAACCGCGACTATCAGCCGGGCTTCGCCGGGTCGTTGATGGCCAAGGACCTGGGTCTGGCGCGGCATGCGATCGAGGACACCGGTGTCGGGGCGGCGCTCGGACTTCACGCGGAGGAGATCTACGCCGCGTATGCCGCGGGGCCTGGCGCCGCGCGCGACTTCTCGGGCATCATCGAGACCATCCGATCCGCCAGCGCCACAGCGCAGCGCGCCGAGTGACTCGCTCGCGCGAGTAGACGAGAGGCAGTCATGACCGATTTCGAGACCATCATCGCCGAGACCCGCGGCAACGTCGGGTGGATCACCCTCAATCGTCCGCAGGCGCTCAACGCCCTGAACACCCAGCTGATGCACGAGGTGGTCATCGTCGCGGAGGAGTACGACGCGGATCCCGAGATCGGCGCGATCGTGATCACCGGCGCCGGGCGCGCATTCGCCGCCGGCGCCGACATCAAGGAGATGGAGGATCGCAGCGGGCTCGACATGCGCCTGGGGCGGTTCTTCGGCGAGTGGTCCCGGCTCACGGCGGTCCGCAAGCCCGTGATCGCGGCGGTGAACGGATTCGCCTTCGGGGGCGGGTGTGAGCTGGCGATGATGTGCGACATCATCCTGGCGGCCGACACTGCGGTGTTCGGTCAGCCGGAGATCAACCTCGGCGTCATCCCGGGCATGGGAGGAACGCAGCGCCTCACGCGCGCGATCGGTGCGTACAAGGCTGCGGATCTCGTGCTCACCGGGCGCAACATGGACGCCGCTGAGGCCGAGCGTTCCGGCTTGGTGTCGCGCGTCGTGGCGGCTGCCGAGTTGGCGGATGTGGCGCAGCAGATCGGCGAGACCATCGCCTCGAAGTCGCTGCCGTCGGTGATCGCTGCCAAGCAGGCACTGCGTGCCGTGCAGGAGACGCCGCTCAGCCAGGGCCTCGCGTTCGAGACCGCGCAGTTCACGGCCCTGTTCGACACGGAGGACCAGAAGGAGGGCATGGCCGCCTTCCGTGAGAAGCGGGCACCGCGCTTCTCGAATCGGTGACGCGCCACGGAGTGTGCCTCGGCGGAGCGGGTGTCGCGAAACGAG
The DNA here is from genome assembly GCF_044987425.1 of Microbacterium sp. ZW T5_56. NCBI lineage: Bacteria > Bacillati > Actinomycetota > Actinomycetes > Micrococcales > Microbacteriaceae > Microbacterium > Microbacterium sp. ZW T5_56. Next base: position 85,815 of record NZ_JBJDRI010000017.1, read on the forward strand.
GATGATGCGTCGAGTTGAGTGCTGATCTGGCGTCTTGGTCCTCTTTTCGCGACATTGTCCTCGACTCGCGACGATGTTGATCCGCGCTTCTCACGCCGTTGTCCTGCGCTCGGGCGCCGCGGGGTGCTCGGGCTGGGCTCTGGGGTGAGCCCGTCATGTGCTGCGCCACGAATGGGGTCGACGGTGGCTCCGGGCATCGGCGTGGTGCCATCGGCGTCTCGGGCGGAGTGGGGTGTCGCGAAACGAGGATGATGCGTCGGGTGGAGGGCTGATTTGGCGTTTGGGTCCTCTTTTCGCGACATTGTCCTCGATTCGCGACGACGTTGATCCGCGATTCTCGCACCGTTGTCCTGCGTCCAGGACGCCGCAGGGGCTCGGGCTGGTGTCCGGGGTGTGAGCCCGCCGGGGACTCGGCCATGAATGGGGTCGACGGTGGCTCCCGGGCATCGGCGTGGTGCCATCGGTGTCTTGGGCGGAGCGGGTGTCGCGAAACGAGGATGATGTTGTGAGTTGAGGGATGATCTGGCGTTTGGGTCCTCTTTTCGCGACATTGTCCTCGATTCGCGACGACGTTGATCCGCGATTCTCGCACCATTGTCCTGCGTCCAGGGCGCCGCAGGGGCTCGGGCTGGTGTCCGGGGTGTGAGCCTGCCGGGGACTGGGCCATGAATGGGGTCGACGGTGGCTCCCGGGCATCGGCGTGGTGCCATCGGTGTCTTGGGCGGAGCGGGTGTCGCGAAACGAGGATGATGTTGTGAGTTGAGGGATGATCTGGCGTTTTGGTCCTCGTTTCGCGACATTCTCCTCGATTCGTGACGCATCGGGAGTTGGGTGCCTCGGGAGTTGACGCCGTGGGCGTTCCCGCCCACCGCGTGGCCGCAGGCTGGTCGAAGCGAAGCGCAGCGGATGCGGGACGCGATACCGGGTGCATTGCGCTCGGAGTCCGGAAAACGACGCCTTCAACTCCGGAGCCGACCTCATCGTGCTGGAGCCGGGGGAGACCCACCGCTCTGCGTGGACGATCTTCGCCTTCTGACCGCGTGACGGCCGCCTGCGGCGGGTCAGAGGGGGTCGGGGACCGGGGC
>NZ_JBJDRI010000018.1:0-76341 GCF_044987425.1 Microbacterium sp. ZW T5_56
CTCAGCTGCTCGTTCGCCGTGTCCTCGGCACCTGCCGGCGCAGCATCCGACACCGGCGCTGCATCCGATGACGCATCCGCAGCCGACGTTGACGCCGCGGCCTCATCGCCGGCGGCTGCCGCGTCCCCAGTCTCGGATGCGGTCTCAGTCTCCGAGGACGTCTCAGCCTCCGAGGACGTCTCGATGGCGTGCACCTGGGAATCGGCCCCATGGTCGTCGTTCGGCGCGACGTCGTCGCTCACGACGATGATCCCTGCGTCGGACTCGATCACGGTCTCGCCGTCATCCCCGGCCGCGTCAGCGGCCTCGGCCGCGTCAGAGCGCCCCACCGGTTCGGTGGGGTCCGCGTCTGCGTCGTCGCCAGGTCCACCGAACGCCGGAAGTGCCGTGTGGTCGCCAAACAGCTCCCCATCGGCCCCGGCGGGCAGTCCGTGCTGCTTGTCGTTCTCTCCGGAATCGGAGGTACGGTCGTTCTCGCTCTTCGTCTCTGCCATTTCTGGCACACTCCCTGCGGGCAACACCGCGCGTCGCCCGGCGAAATTCTCGTGCGGCGCCGCGCCTGGCGGTGCCGCGAACTCACTCGGTCTGCGACCGGCTCAGCGGCTCTGGTCGCGGAGGCCGTCTTGGCCTCGAAGTCTTCTTCACTGCGTTCACCGGCGCGGCCGGTGGGTGCAACGACCTTCATTATCGCACTATCGACCGGAAATGGGCCAGTAGCGGTTCATACGCATGTCGGCATATCACCGCTCCCAGGTTTTCTCCGGCCTCGTCGCATGACCCTGCGGGCATACTGAGGACATGATCGAAACCCGCAAGCGTCCCGTCGGCGTGGCCATCTGGCTGATCGTCAGTGGCATCATCGGCTGGTACGCCGCGTTCGCCCTCACGATCGAGAAGTTCGAGAAACTCGAGAACCCGGACTCGATCGCATCCTGCGACATCAGCCCGCTGGTGCAGTGCAGCACCAACCTCAACTCCTGGCAGGGCAGCGTCTTCGGTTTCCCCAACCCGCTGATCGGCATCGCCGCGTGGGTGGCGCCCATCGTGGTGGGCTTCGCCATTCTGGCCGGAGCGCGTTTCGCGCGGTGGTTCTGGACTTTCTTCTGGCTCGGCTACGTCTTCGCGATCGGCTTCGTCTTCTGGCTCGTGTTCCAGAGCATCTTCGCCCTGAACGTGCTGTGCCCGTGGTGCATGGTGACCTGGCTCATGGTGATCCCGTCGTTCTTCGTGGTCACCTTCACCGCCATGAAACAGGGTGCCTTCGGCTCTGGCGGCATCGCGCTGGGCGAGCGTCTGATGGGCTGGACGCCCGTCTTCGCCGTCGTGGTCCTCGCCATCATCGCCGTGCTCGCCGAGACCCGCCTGCACGTGTTGACCACCCTGTTCTGACACCGGCGCGTACAAAACGAGGCGTCCTCCCGCTCGGGAGGACGCCTCGTTTCCGTCTGGGATCAGCTGAACCAGATGCCGAGCTCGCGCTCGGCGGACTCCACGCTGTCCGAGCCGTGAACCAGGTTCTGCTGCACCTTCAGGCCCCAGTCGCGACCGAAGTCGCCACGGATGGTGCCCGGCGCCGCGGTGGTGGGGTCGGTGGTCCCGGCCAGCGAACGGAAGCCCTCGATGACACGGTTGCCGGCAAGGCGAATCGCCACCGACGGCCCCGACATCATGAACTCGAGCAGCGGCTCGTAGAAGGGCTTGCCCTCGTGCTCGGCGTAGTGCTGCTCCAGCAGCGTGCGATCCGGCTGCACGAGCTTGAGATCGACGAGCGCATAGCCCTTCGCCTCGATGCGCGCGAGGATCGCGCCGGTGAGTCCGCGAGCCACGCCGTCGGGCTTGACCAGGACGAGCGTTTCTTCGGTTGCCATGTCAGTCACTTTCTGTCGTGGAGGTGGCGGCCGGGCCCTTGCGGACCAAACGAGCCGACGTGATCATCGCATACGCCCACATCCCGCCGAAGACGAGAAAGACGAATACGAAGGCGAGGTTCAGGAATGCGGCGGCGAGGATGACGAACTGCAGCAGCCAACCCGCGATGATTCCCCAGCGGAAACGCGTGCATCCGGCAACGACCACCATGAGCAGCGCGACCGCGGCGCCGCCGACGATCCCCCACCAGGGAGCGATCGTCTCCGGCAGCGCCCGCAGTCCGTAGACCACCAGTCCGCCGAGGAAAGCGACGAAGGCCTCGAAGATGAGCACGATCGAGCCCAGCCGCGCCATCAGGGACGGAGTACGTGAGGAGGCGCTCATCGGGCGGTGTTCCCCTTCCAGTCCTCGTCCTCAGCAAGACGGATCGCCTCGCCGGCGAGCACCACCGATCCGACGATGATCACCGCGCGACGCGGCGCTTCCGCCGCCCAGTCGCGCGCGGATTCGGCGGCGTCATCGAGGTTGGGGTGAACGCTCGCGCGCAGTCCCGCAGCCTCGACGAGATCGGCCAGCACATCGGCTTCCAGAGCGCGATCCGATTCCGGCTCGGTAACGAAGACGTGCGCAGGGATCTCGCGCAGGGCGTCGATGATCCCGGCAGCGTCCTTGTCTCCCAGCACCCCGAGCACGAGACCCCACTCATCGAAGTCGAAGGACTCGCGCAACGCAGACGCCAAAGCACGCGCGCCGTGCGGGTTATGCCCGGCATCCACGAGCACGGTCGGCTCGATGCCGATGAGCTGCAACCGACCGGGAGAGGTGGCTTCGGCGAGCCCTTCGGTCAGGATGTCGTCGGCGATGGACTGTCCGCCGCCGCCGATCAGCGATTCCACAGCAGCGATCGCCAGCGCGGCGTTCTGGCCCTGATGGGCACCGTAGAGCGGCAGATAGACATCGTCGTAGGAACCGGAGATACCGCGCACGGTGACCTGTTGACCGCCCACAGCCAGCTGCTGACTGACCAGCGCGAACTCCGCGCCCTCGAACGCGAGACTCGCGCCGTGGGCGGCAGCGGCGGCCCGCAGCACCGCTTCGGCTTCGGGCGTCTGGCGGGCAGAGACCACAGCGGCGCCGTCCTTGATGATGCCGGCCTTGACTGTGGCGATCTTCTCGATCGTGTCGCCCAGCCGGTCCGCATGATCCAGGTCGATCGGAGTGAACACGGCGACGTCGCCATCCGCGGTGTTGGTGGAATCCCACGAACCGCCCATGCCGACTTCGAGCACGAGCACATCGATCGGGGCATCGGCGAACGCGACGAAGGCCAGCACGGTCAGCAGCTCGAAGAAGGTCAGCGCCGCGTCGCCCTTCGCGGCGAGCTCAGCGTCCACGATCCCGACGAACGGCGCGATCTCGTCCCACGCATCCGCGACGGCTGCGTCGGCGATCGGCTCCCCGTCCACCAGCATGCGCTCGGTGAAGCGCACCAGGTGCGGACTGGTGAACAGACCCGTGCGCAAGCCGTGGGCCCGCAGCAGCGACTCGATCGTGCGAGCCGTGGAGGTCTTGCCGTTCGTTCCTGTGATGTGGATCACCCGATACGTGCGCTGCGGATCATCCAGCAGCTCCAGCACACGGGCGGTGCGCTCAACGCGCGGCTGCACCCACTGCTCACCCTGGCGGGTGAGCAGCTCGGCGTAAACGGCGTCGGCCCTGTCGCGATCGCTCATCAGCGCTCTCCTCGCTCACCCGTGCGGGCCACCGAGACGGTGAACGCCGCGGTGTTCGCGTATGTGCCCGCGATGATGTCGGCAGTGTGCTCGAAGGAGGTGCCGGCCTCCCCCGATGCCAGCACCGCGGCGCCGTCGCCGAGCACGGTGTAGCTCGTCGCCAGCGTCTCGCCCGCGACATCCGCCACGTCGAACGCCCCAGCAACAGCCGCGGCCTCTTCGGCGCTCGCGAACGCAAGCTGCAGGCGGATGCGGTCGCTGACGTCGAAGTCCGCTGCACGGCGGGTGTCCTGCACCGCACGGATCACGTCGCGGGCGAGACCCTCGGCTTCCAGCTGAGGCGTGGTCGCGGTGTCGAGCAGCACGAACCCGCCGCCCGGGAGGAGCGCCAGCGCGGTGCCCTCGGCTCCACCGGCGACCTCCAGCGCGAGGTCGTACTCGTTCGGCTGCAGCGCGATGCCGCCGGCCGTCACGACGCCGTCCGCCTCAAACCAGTCGCCGCCCTTGGCCGCGCCGATGGCCTGCTGCACCTGCTTGCCGATGCGCGGGCCGGCGGCGCGGGCGTTCACAACCAGCCGTCGGCTGATGCCGTAGCGCTCCCCGATGCCCTCCTCGGCCTCCACGAGTTCGACGGCCTTCACGTTCAGCTCGTCGCGGAGGATGCCCTCGAACTGGGCGAGACCGGCCGAATCGGCTGCGACCACCGTGAGCTTGGCGAGGGGCAGCCGCACACGCAGACCGTGCTGCTTGCGCAGCGCGTTGGCGGTCGAGGAGATCTCGCGCACGGCATCCATGGCCGCACGGATATCGTCCGCCGGTGCGAACGCGGATGCGTCGGGGAAGTCCTGCAGGTGCACGCTTCGTCCCCCCGTGAGGCCCTGCCACACGCGCTCGGAGACGAGCGGGATCAGCGGCGCGGCCACACGGGTGAGCACCTCGAGCACCGTGTACAGCGTGTCGAAGGCCTCACGCGAGCTCTCGTCCTCGGTGACGCCGACCCAGAACCGGTCCCGCGAACGACGGATGTACCAGTTGGTCAGCGCCTCGGCGAAGTCGCGGAGCTTCTCGGTGGCGCTGGTCGAATCCAGGCCCTCGAGGTCCGCGGTCACGCCGGTGACCAGGTCTCCGAGCAGCGCCAGGATGTAGCGATCGAGCACGTTGGTCGAGTCCGTGCGCCACGTCGCCTGATAGCCGCCCGGCTGGGCGGCGTTGGCGTAGGTGGCGAAGAAGTACCACGAGTTCCACAGCGGCAGCAGGAACTCACGGACGCCGCCGCGGATACCCTCCTCGGTGACCGAGAGGTTGCCGCCGCGCAGCACCGAGCTGGACATGAGGAACCAGCGCATGGCGTCAGAGCCGTCACGGTCCAGGACCTCGGACACGTCGGGATAGTTGCGCAGCGACTTCGACATCTTCTGGCCGTCGGAGCCCAGCACGATGCCGTGGCAGGACACACCGGTGAACGCCGGCCGGTCGAACAGCGCGGTGGAAAGCACGTGCAGCAGATAGAACCAGCCGCGCGTCTGTCCGATGTACTCCACGATGAAATCGGCGGGCGAGTGCGAATCGAACCACTCGCGGTTCTCGAACGGATAGTGCACCTGCGCGAAGGGCATCGAACCCGAGTCGAACCAGACATCCAGCACGTCCTCGATGCGGCGCATCGTGGACTTCCCGGTGGGGTCGTCCGGGTTCGGCCGCGTGAGCTCGTCGATGTAGGGACGGTGCAGGTCCGGCTCGCCCCTCTCGTTGCGCGGCAGGCGCCCGAAGTCGCGCTCCAGCTCCTCGAACGAGCCGTACGCGTCTACACGCGGGTACTCGGGGTCATCGCTCTTCCACACCGGGATGGGTGATCCCCAATAGCGGTTGCGGCTGATCGACCAGTCGCGTGCGCCCTCCAGCCACTTGCCGAACTGACCGTCCTTGACGTTCTCCGGCACCCAGGTGATCTCCTGATTGAGATCCAGCATGCGGTCCTTGAAATCCGTGACGCGCACGAACCAGCTCGATACGGCCTTGTAGATGAGGGGGTTCCGGCAGCGCCAGCAGTGCGGGTAGGAGTGCAGGTAGGACGCCTCGCGCAGCAGGCGACCGTTCGTCTTGAGCAGGCGGATCAGGGGCCGGTTGGCATCCATCCACAGCTCGCCCGCGACATCGGTGACGGCGGGCAGGAAGCGGCCGCCGTCATCCAGCGACAGGATCGTGGGCAGGCCCGCGGCGTCCGCGAGGCGCTTGTCGTCCTCGCCGTAGGCGGGAGCCTGGTGCACGATGCCGGTACCATCGCCGGTTGACACGTAGTCGTCCACCAGGATGCGCCAGGCGGTGGCAGTGCCGTGCGCTTCCGCGTCGGCGTAGTAGTCGAACAGACGGTCGTAGTGCACGTCGGCGAGCTCGGCACCGCGCACCGTGCGCTCCACCGCTGCCTGCGCCTCATCGGCGGATGCGTAACCGAGGTCCTTGGCATAGCCGCCGAGCAGGGCGCCGGCCAGCAGATAGCGGTGTGCCACCGCGGATTCGGCGTCGTCTCCCCCGGCGACATCGGCGGCACCCGCAGGGCCACCCGGAACTACGACGTAGCCGATCTCCGGACCGACGGCGAGGGCGAGGTTCGTCGGCAGCGTCCACGGGGTGGTCGTCCACGCGAGAGCCCGAACGCCCGTGAGCCCGAGCGCCTCCGCCTTGGCGCCGACGAGCGGGAAGCTCACCGTCACCGACGGATCCTGGCGTTCCTTGTAGACGTCGTCGTCCATCCGCAGCTCGTGCGCCGACAGCGGCGTCTCATCCCGCCAGCAGTAGGGCAGCACACGGTAGCCCTCATAGGCCAGACCCTTGTCGTAGAGGGTCTTGAACGCCCACAGCACGCTCTCCATGTACGAGGTGTCGAGCGTCTTGTAGCCGCGCTCGAAGTCCACCCAGCGCGCCTGACGGGTGACATAGTCGCGCCACTCCTGCGTGTAGGTGAGCACCGACTCACGAGCCTTCGCGTTGAACGTGTCGATGCCCATGGCCTCGATCTCGCTCTTCTCGGTGATGCCGAGCTGCTTCATCGCCTCCAGCTCAGCCGGCAGGCCGTGCGTGTCCCATCCGAACACGCGGTCCACCTTCTTGCCGCGCATCGTCTGGAACCGCGGGAACAGGTCCTTGGCGTAGCCGGTGAGGAGGTGGCCGTAGTGCGGCAGGCCGTTCGCGAACGGCGGGCCGTCGTAGAACACCCACTCATCGGCATCGTCGCGCTGGGCGATGGACGCGCGGAAGGTGTCGTCGCTCTCCCAGAAGTCGAGGATGTCGCGCTCGATCTCCGGGAACCGCGGGCTCGGCATAACGGACGCTGCCTGATCGGCAGCGGGTCCGAAGGAGGATCGTGGGTAGGTCATCTCATCTCGCAGGTGCTCGTGATTCGCTCCTGCGGGGACGATCTCTCGACCGCGGTACCACCCCGCGTTGCCCTCCGCCCGGCGGGCGATGGACCACTTCGTACTTCGGCTGTGACGGGCCTGCCCCGTTCGGTTCTACTGGGGCCGCGGCCCGTTCTTCCGAATGCTCCCCGGTGATGCCGGATCGATGCGTGTTCCTCGATCATACCGTGCGCCTGTTCAGGACGCGCCGTCGTCCGCGGACGGAGGCAACGCGGCGCGCGATGCCAGAAGTTCCCGCGTGAACGCGTGGGTCGGTCTGGCAAAGATCTCCGTCGCCGCGCCCTCCTCCACGATGCGCCCGCCCTGCATCACCAGGATTCGATCGGCGAGTTCGCCGACGACCGCGAGATCGTGCGAAACCAGCACCATCGCGACGCCCTCGTCTCGGAGCCGACGCAGCAGCGCCAGAATTCGCGAGCCCACCGAGACATCGAGCGCCGACAATGGCTCGTCGAGCAGGAGCACGTCGGGCTCGGTCGCCAGCGCCCGAGCAATCGCCGCACGTTGCAGCTGTCCGCCCGAGAGGGTGCCCGGGCGACGCGCCGCAAAGGCAGGGTCCAACTCGACCCGCGCGAAAAGCTGCGCGACGCGATCGGGGCGCTGCGCACGCGGTACCCCAGCAGCCTCAAGTGCCTCAGCGATGGTCCGACCGATCGACCAGGTCGGCAGAAAAGCCGCGCGCGGGTCCTGCGCCACCAGCTGAATCCGGGTACGCCGCGCCCGACGCTGCGACTCCGCGAGCGGAGACCAGGGCGCGCCGTCGAGGGTCACCTCGCCCTCATCAGGATCTTCTGCCCCCAGCAGCATGCGGATCAGGGTGGATTTGCCGGAACCGGACTCGCCCACCACCCCCGCCACCTCGCCGCTGTGCAGCGTCAGCGAGACGTCGTGCACCGCGAGTGTCTTGGCGAAACGACGCGTTACGTTGCGCGCCTCGAGCAGCACCCGATCGCCCGTCGCACGGTGAGCGGGAGCCGCCCGCCGCGCCGCCGCGAGAAGTTCGCGCGTGTACGGGTGCGCCGGGGCCGAGAGGACCTCGCCCGTCGTCCCGCTTTCGACCACGCGGCCATCACGCATCACAACAACGCGGTCGGCGACGCTGGCGACGGCGGCGATGTCGTGGCTGATCAGAATCACCGCTCGCCCGTCATCGGCCAGGGAGCGCACCAGTTCGAGCACACGGCGCTGCACCGTGGCGTCCAGCGCCGTGGTCGGCTCATCGAGCGCGAGCACGGGAGGATCCGCGGCCAGGGCGGACGCGATCAGACTCCGTTGACGCATGCCACCGGACAGCTCATGCGGATACTGCTCGGCCCGCAGTGCCGGTCGATCGACCGCGACGTCGGTCAGCAGCTCGACGGCCCGCTGTCGACGCGCCGATCGGGGCAGGTCGGTATGGATCGCCAGTGGCTCGGCGACCTCGGCGCCCACGCGCCGCATCGGATCCAGTGCGACCAGTGCGTCCTGACTGACCAGCGCGATCTGTGCCCCGCGCAGTCGACGCAGATCTCGTCCCGAGGCCGCGGTCAGGTCCGTGCCGTCCACGTCGAGCCGCGTCGCCGTGGCACGCAGCGGTCGCGGCACGAGGCCCAGCAGCGCGCGCAGCAGCAGGGACTTGCCCGCACCGGACTCGCCGACGACCGCCACACACTCACCCGGAGTAACCAGCAGTCTCTCGACCCGAACGAGTTCGCGGGCGTTCGGTCCGGTGCCGTCGGTGATCACGAGGTCTCGCAGATCGATGCCGCTCATCGGACGCGCTCCCCCTCGACCAGATCACGCAACGCCCGACCGATCAGGCTGGCGCACACCACCGTGAGGGTGATCGCCAGGCCAGGAAACAGCGTCACCCACCACGCTCGCGCCAGCACATTGCGTCCGCCGGCGAGCATGAGTCCCCACTCCGGCGCGGGCTCCCCCGCGCCGAGGCCGAGGAAGCCGAGACCCGAAACGGCCAGAATCGTGCTGCCGATGCCGATCGTCGCGAGCACGGTGAGCCGCCGGGCGACCGCCGGCAGCACGTGCCGCAGCGACACCGTCACCGTCGAGAGGCCGAGCATGCGCGCCGCCTCCACGTGCTCCTCCGCCGCGATGGCCCGGGTGTGCCCGCGCGCGTAGCGAATGTAGATGGGAATCACGGCCAGGGTAACCGCGATGGCGACGTTTCCGGCACCGGGACCGAGGAGGGCCACCACGACGAGGGCGACCAGGAACTCGGGAACGGCCAGGGCGAGGTCGACGACGCGAATCACCACAGCGTCCACCGGCCGGGGTGCGCTGCCGATGAGCCATCCGAGCACGGTCCCGGCGAGCAGGGCGATGAGCACGGCGGACACGCCCACCCCGAGCGAAGCACGGGCACCGTGGACGACGCGCGCGAAGACGTCACGTCCGCTCTGGTCCGTGCCGAAGAGGTGCTCGGCACTCGGCGGCTGCAGGCGGGCCGACACGTCAGCCACAAGCGGATCGGCCGTTGTGAAGACCTGGGGGGCCACCGCCATGGCGATAAGCACCAGGAGCAGGGCGCCGGCGAGAGCGAGCAGCACGCGGCGCATCATGCCGACTCCTCGCCGTCCGGAACCGAAGCCGCGACGCGTGCCCGCCGTCGCGGATCCAGCAGCGGAATCGCGAGATCAGACAGCAGCGAGACCACGACGAACACCGCGCAACTGAGCAGGAGCACGCCACTCAGCACCGGCGCATCCCGATCGGTGATCGCGGCCAGGGTCACGCGCCCCAGGCCCGGACGCGCGAAGACGGTCTCGACGAGCACCGCACCACCCAGCAGCGAGCCGATGAGATACGCGAGCATCGGCAGGACCCCCACCGTTGCGTGCCTCAGGTTGTGATGCGCGAGCAGGCGGATATCGCCCGCGCCACGCGCGCGCACCGTCTCGGCGAAGTTCGAGCGCTCGGCCTGTTCCAACCCGTCACGAAGCAGCTGCCCGAGCAGCGCAGCGGTAGGCAGGGCCAGGGTGACAGCCGGCAGAACGAGCGAGCCGGGCCGTGATCCCGAGACCGGTAACCACCCGAGCCCGAACGCGAAGACGGAGAGCAGGATCAGTCCGATCCAGAACACCGGCATCCCGAGCACGACCTGCTCGATCGTGGCCGCCAACGCACGAGCGCGACGCGTGCGAGCCACGATCGCGACGACCAGCACCAGTGCCAGTGCGATGGCGAGCGCCGCGAGCGTGAGCTGGAGGGTCGCCCCGAGTTGACGCCCAATCACCTCGGTGACGGGAAGGCGCAGCTGGAACGATTCCCCGAAGTCGCCACGCAGCAGGCCGCCGAGATAGTCGGCGTACTGCTGCAGCACGGGTCGATCAAGCCCCAGCTGTTCTTGCAAGCGCTGCTTGACGTCCTCGGACACGTTCGCCTGTGGGCCGAGCATGACCGCGACCGGGTCGCCCGGAATCACCCGCATCAGCAGAAACGACGCGGTCGCTGCCGCCCACAGCAGGAGCACTCCCCCGGACACGCCGAGGGCGGCGCGACGGATCACTCCGTCGCGCCGCCGGGACGCGGTCGCTCGGACCAACTCAGTCGATCGAGGCGTCGTAGAAGAGCGGGCGACCATAGAGGTCGAAGGCGAGTCCGCTCACCTCGGGAGCGCTGGCGCTGATGAGGGCCGGAACGTAGAGCGGGACGATCGCGACATGCTCAGCGTTCCACTGCTGCAACTCGGTGTACGCGGCCGCGCGCTCGGTCGGATCCACCGTCTGCGCACCCGTGGTGACGAGAGCGTCGACGGTGGGGTCGGACACCTGCGAGGCGTTCTGGAAACCATCGGTCGCCAGGTGCGAGCGCAGGTAGTCCGGATCCACGCCAGAGAAGCCCCAGTCGGTGATGTCGTAGGTCTTCGGACCGTACTGCTCGTTGTAGGCGCCGGGCTCCAGAGCCTCACGGACCACCTCGAAGCCGATCTTCTTCAGATCCGACTGGATGGCGTTGCCGAGGGCCGTGCGGTCATCGGGAATCGGGGTCCACGCGATCCAGCGGGCGCTGAGTCGCTTTCCGTCCTTGGTGCGGTATCCGTCGGCGTCCCGGCCGGTCCAGCCGGCCTCGTCGAGGAGGGCTTCCGCCTTCTTCGGGTCGAACGCCCAGGTGCCCTCGATCGCCGCGTCATACATCGGAGTGGTGGGTCCGAGGACGCTCCAGGCGCGCTCGAACTGGCCGTCGAAGATCGAGGTGACGGCGCTGTCGACGTCGATTCCCAGTTCGAACGCCTGGCGTACCTTCTGATCGGCGAAGACACCGTACTTCTCGTTGAGGAACAGCGAGTACGGCATGCCCGGGTAGGCCTTCGTATCCACGGTGAGGTCCGGGTTCAGCTCCACGACGGAACTCGGCGGCAGTTCGCTGACCAGCTGTGCCTCGCCCGAGTTCGCCATTCCGGTTCGCACCGAGGGCTCCGGAACGAGGGCGACACGCAACGTCTGGATCGACGGGGTCTTCTGGCCCTGCGGTCCCCACGCGTAGTCGGGGTTCGCCGTGTAGACGATCTCCTGATCGGCGGTGTACTCGCTCAGGATGTACGGTCCGGTGCCGACCGTCACGTCCGGTCCACCGGCCTTCAGCTTGTCGAGGGATTCGTCGAGCACGCGCGGCGAGTAGAAGCCGAGCAGCGGAGTGCTGGCTGCCTGCAGGAACGGCGCGTATGGCTCGTGGAAGTCGACGCGCACGGTGGTGTCATCGACCACGGTGGTGCCGGCGTAGTTATCCCCGCCCAGCATGCTCGCGGCCTGCGCCGACGCAGTGTCGGGGGCGATGATCCGATCGAAGTTCGCCTTCACGGCCTCGGCGTTGAACTCCTCGCCGTCGGTGAAGGTGACATCGTCGCGGAGGGTGAACGTGTAGCTGCGGCCATCCGCGGAGACATCCCACTTGGTCGCCAACCAGGGCGAGAACGATCCATCCGCGTTCTGGAACACGAGCGAGTCGAACACGACCCGCTGAACCATCGCGGTGACGTCCATCTGGCTCGTCTGGGGGTCCATGTGACCTTCGGAGAGCGTCGCGCCGGCGATCGCCCAGGTGAGCTCGCCCGAGGACGTGCCGGAGGCGTCGCCGCCACCTGCGGTGGGAGCATCCGTTCCGGCACAACCGGCGAGGACGATCGTCGCAGCGACGGTCAGAGAGAGAGCGGCCAGCATTCGGCGGCCGACGGAACGAGCAGACATGCGGGATCCTCGGAGGTGCGGGTCAGGGATGACCCCAACCTACCGCATCTTCTAGGGTTGTTGGACGCGGTGCAATTACCGCACCGGTCCTCGAGTGGCCGGAGGTCGCGATGAGATCCTCCCGCGACCTGGTGCCGCGCCCGTTCGGGTCGGGCGCGGCACCCCTCTCCTCGTCCTCCTCCTTGGTGTCACCCGTTGGAGAGCCATTCGCGGCGGGCGGTGGCGAAAGAGGGCGATGTCCGACCCCGTCCCTAGACTTCCGACATGGCCCGCACCTCCCGCTCCCTCCGTCCGCCTCAGGCAGCCGCCCCCGACCTCCCCGATGAGTTCTCGACGGGACCCGAGCCTCGGCGCGGTGTGACGGCAGAGGACGCCGAATGGGCCGATGCCCGCGGATCCTTTGACGCGTCGTACGCGGACCTTGCCGGGTGCCGCTTCGTCGGCGGCGTGCTCGATCGCATCGACGCTGCGCACGGCAGTCTGCGTGACATCGAGTTCGACACGGTCCAGATCGCCTCCCTCTCGTTGCGGGGCGCGCACCTGCGGCGCGTGCGCATTCACTCCAGCCGCATCGGCAGTCTCGATCTCGCCGAGGCCGAGATCTCCGAGTTGATCATCGAGGATTCGCGTGTCGACTACCTCAGCGCCGGACGCGCTTCCGCCGCAGACGTCGAGGTAGCGCGCACCACGTTCGGTTCGCTCGACGCGCCCGCCGCCTCCCTCACCCGTGTTCGCTTCGCGTCCTCGCGGGTCGACGAACTGGACCTGCGCGAGGCCCGCAACACGGATGTCGATCTGCGTGGCCTGGACATCGCCCACCATCTCGATCCGCGCGGTCTCGCCGGTGCGACGATCACGTCACTGCAGGCTCAGCTGGCCGCGGCGGCGCTCGCGACGGCACTCGGGGTGCACGTCTCGGACTGAACGGGGCGCGCATTCGGAGAGCACGTAGACTGGTCTCTCCCAAACACTCAGGCACGCTCACACGGTGCCGCACATATCGCCTCTGGAGACCCCATGGCCGACGCGCAGATTCCCGACAAGCCCGCCCTCGAAGGTCTCGAGGCCAAGTGGTCCGAGCAGTGGGAGCAGACCGGTGTCTTCCGCTTCGATCGCGCCGCCGCGTCCGCGCAGGGTCGCGGATCCGTGTACTCGATCGACACCCCGCCGCCCACCGCCTCCGGCAGCCTCCACATCGGTCACGCGTTCTCGTTCACCCACACCGACATCAAGGCGCGCTTCGAGCGCATGCGCGGGAAGAGCGTGTTCTACCCGATGGGCTGGGACGATAACGGACTGCCCACCGAGCGCCGCGTGCAGAACTACTACGGTGTGCGATGCGATCCGTCGCTGCCGTATGACCCGGACTTCACTCCCCCGTTCCGCGGCGGCGACAACAAGTCGTCCAAGGCGGCCGATCAGAAGCCGATCTCGCGACGCAACTTCATCGAGCTGTGCGAGGAGCTCACCGTCGAGGACGAGAAGCAGTTCGAGGCCGTGTTCCGCCAGCTCGGGCTATCGGTGGACTGGACCCAGACGTACCGGACGATCTCCGACGACACGATCCGCACCAGCCAGCTCGCGTTCCTGCGCAACCTGGAGCGCGGCGAGGCCTACCAGGATCTGGCCCCCACGCTCTGGGACGTCGACTTCCGCTCGGCCATCGCGCAGGCGGAGCTCGAGGACCGCGAGCAGCCGTCCGCCTACCACACCCTCGTGTTCCATGGCCCGAGCGGTGATGTGGAGATCGACACCACGCGCCCGGAGCTGCTCGCGGCGTGCGTCGCCTTGGTTGCCCACCCCGACGATGAGCGGTACCAGCCGCTGTTCGGCACCACTGTCACCAGCCCGGTGTTCGGCGTGGAGGTGCCGGTGCTCGCGCATCACCTGGCTCAGCCGGACAAGGGCAAGGGCATCGCGATGGTCTGCACCTTCGGCGATGTGACCGACATCATCTGGTGGCGTGAACTGGACCTCCCCAACCGCACGATCATCGGCAAGGACGGACGCATCGTCGCCGAGCGTCCCGACGCGATCACCTCCGAGACGGGCATCGCCGCGTACGGCGAGCTCGCCGGCAAGACGGTGTTCAGCGCCAAGAAGCAGATGGTGGACCTGCTGCAGGCCTCCGGTGAGATGATCGGCGACCCACGTCCGTTCACCCACCCGGTGAAGTTCTTCGAGAAGGGCGACCGGCCGCTGGAGATTGTCTCCACGCGCCAGTGGTACGTCCGAAACGGCGCCCGCGACTCGCAGTTGCGCGATCGTCTCGTGGAGCTCGGTCGTGAGCTGGACTGGCACCCGGACTTCATGCGCGTGCGCTACGAGAACTGGGTAGGCGGGCTCACCGGTGACTGGCTGGTGTCGCGTCAGCGATTCTTCGGCGTGCCGATTCCGGTCTGGTACGGCCTGGATGAGAACGGTGAGCGCGACTACGACCGCGTGCTGATCCCGGAGATCGCACGACTCCCGATCGATCCGACCAGCGATGTGCCGACGGGGTACACCGAGGACCAGCGCGGCCAGGCCGGCGGCTTCGACGGCGAGATGGACATCTTCGACACCTGGGCCACATCCTCGCTGACCCCGCAGCTCGCGGGCGGCTGGGAGCGCGACCCTGAGCTGTGGGATCTGGTGTCGCCCTTCGACCTGCGTCCGCAGGGTCAGGACATCATCCGCACCTGGCTGTTCGCCACCATGCTGCGCAGCGCCCTGGAAGACAACCGCTCCCCTTGGACCGACGCCGCCATCTCCGGTTTCATCGTGGACCCGGACCGCAAGAAGATGTCGAAGTCCAAGGGCAACGTCGTCACGCCGGCCGACATCCTGACCCAGCACGGAACGGACGCCGTCCGCTACTGGGCCGCCTCCAGCCGTCTGGGTGCCGATGCCGCGTTCGACCCGCAGAACCCGACGCAGGTGAAGATCGGCCGTCGCCTCGCCATCAAGGTGCTCAACGCCGCCAAGTTCGTGCTCTCCTTCGGCGACCCGGGCGATGCCCCCGTCACCGAGGCGCTCGACCTCAGCATGCTGGCGACGCTGGACACGGTCATCGCCGACGCAACGCGCGCCCTCGATCAGTACGACCACGCCCGCGCCCTGGAAGTGACCGAGTCGTTCTTCTGGACCTTCTGCGACGACTACCTCGAGCTGGTGAAGGAGCGCGCGTACGCGGGCGGCGCGGCTGGCGCCTCGGCCGTCGCGGCGCTGCGCACGGCGCTGTCGGTGCTGCTGCGCCTGCTGGCTCCGGTGATCGCGTTCGCCACGGAGGAGTCCTGGTCCTGGTTCAACGAGGGCTCGATCCACACGTCCGCCTGGCCCGTGCCGGGTGGGCGCGCCGGCGATCCCGCGGTGCTCACCGCGACCAGCGCGGCACTGATCGGAATCCGCCGGGCGAAGACGGAGGCGAAGGCTTCGCAGAAGACGCCCGTGGCGCGCGCCGTCGTGGCGGCCCCCGCTGAGGTGCGCGCCGCCCTCGCCGGTGCCGCGGCGGACCTCGCGGCCGTGGGCCGCATCGATGACCTGCAGTTCGTCGATGGCGCGGACCTCGCCGTCGTGCAGATCGAGCTCGCTCCTGCCCCGGAGGCATGATGCAGCTCGGTACACGCTGGGCGGCGGGCACGGTCCCGCCGCCCAGCGTGCCCGCACACCTGCGGGGCGCGATCGCCCAGGCCGACGCCGACGCTCCCGCGGGCTCGTACTGGACCCTCACCTGGCTTGAGGGCCGTGCGCTCGCTGAACTCGACGCCGGCATCGAGGTGGTCGAACTCCCCGACGGCTCCGTCACCGCCCGCCCCTGGCAGGACTAACCCACAACACGCGAGACTTCCGCCTGTGGGCGACAATCACCGCGTTGCATGGATTCTCACCCACAGACGGAAGTCTCGCGGTGAGTGGGGTGGCCTTGGCGTCGGGCTGGGGTAGGTAGCGGCGGGGCTGGGGTGGATAGGGTGGGCAGATGACTGCTGGCGCCAATCCTCTGCTCGTTCCGTCGTCACTGCCCTATGGTGTTCCGCCGTACGACCAGATCCGGCCGGAGCACTATCTCCCGGCCTTCGAGGCGGCGTTTGCTGAGCATCGGGCCGAGGTCTCCGCTCTTACGCGAGTCCGCTCCGCGCCGACGTTCGAGAACACGCTTGTCGCGTTGGAGCGCAGCGGATCGGCGTTGCGTCGCGTGGCCCACGCGTTCTTCACGGTCAGCTCCGCGGACGCGACCGATGAGATCCAGACCATCGAGGAGACGCTGGCGCCGCAGCTGTCCGCCCACCTCGACGCGATCACCCTGGACACGCACCTGTACCAGCGCATCAGCGCGCTCTGGGATCAGCGCGAGGGTCTCGGCCTCGAGGGCGAAGACGCTTACCTGCTCGAGCGGCGCTATCGCACCATGACTCACGCCGGTGCCGCGCTCGACGACGAGGCGAAGGCGACCCTCACGGCCCTCAACGCCCGCCTCTCCGTTCTGACCACGCAGTTCGAGAAGAACCTGCTCGCAGACACGAACGACCTTGCTGTTCGCTTCGCGGATGCCACGGAACTGGCCGGACTCACCGACGCCGAGATCACTGCGGCGAAGGCAGCGGCGGAAGAACGCGGTGTGTCAGGCTACCTGCTCAGCCTCATGAACTTCACTGGCCACCCGGCGCTGGCTGTGCTCACCGACCCGAACACGCGTCGACGCATCATGGCCGCCTCGCGCTCGCGCGGACATCGCGGCAATGAGTGGGACAACGCCGCCATCGTGCTGGAGATCGTCCGGCTTCGTGCGCGCCGCGCGGAGCTTCTCGGCTACGCCAGCCACGCGGCCTACGTCACCGCCGATGAGACCGCCGGCTCCCCCGAGGCTGTCACCGCCATGCTTCGGCGACTCGCCCCGGCGGCGGCACGCAACGCGCGTGCCGAGCAGGCTCGGCTGCAGCAGATGCTGGACGCGACGGAATCACCTCGTCCTCTGGAGGCGTCCGACTGGGCGTACTACACGGAGAAGGTCCGCGCGGCCGAGTACGACGTCGATACCGCCGCACTGCGCCCGTGGTTCGAGGCGACCCGCGTGCTGCACGACGGTGTGTTCTACGCCGCGACCCGCGCGTACGGCGTCACGTTCCACCGTCGCACTGACCTCCCGACCTACCACCCCGACGTCGAGGTCTACGAGGTCCGAGACGATGACGGCACCGCGGTGGGCGTGTACGCGCTCGATCTCTACACCCGCGATACCAAGCGCGGTGGGGCGTGGATGAACCCGATCGTGGAGCAGAGCGACCTCGAGGAGACGCTTCCGGTTGTGATGAACAACCTCAACGTCCCGAAGCCCACCAGCGGACCGACGCTGCTCACCTTCGACGAGGTGTCGACGCTGTTTCACGAGTTCGGCCATGCGCTGCACGGTCTGTTCGCGCGCACCCGCTACCCGATGTTCTCCGGAACCAACGTGTTCCGCGACTTCGTCGAGTTCCCGAGCCAGGTGAACGAGATGTGGATGCTGTGGCCCGAGGTGCTGGACAACTACGCCCGTCACGTCGACACCGGTGAACCGATCGATCCCGAGGTGGTCACGCGCCTGAATGCGGCCGAGACGTTCAACCAGGGGTTCCAGACCTCCGAGTACCTCGCCGCGGCGTGGCTTGACTTCGCCTGGCATTCGCTGACCTCTGCCGAGGCGGAGCGTGTGGAGGACATCGATGCGTTCGAGGCGGCGGCCCTCGCGGATATCGGCTTGGCCTCCGACGCCGTGCCGACCCGATACTCCACCGCGTACTTCTCCCACGTGTTCGCCGGCGGCTATTCGGCCGGCTACTACTCCTACATCTGGTCCGAGGTGATGGACGCCGACACAGTGCAGTGGTTCACGGAAAACGGCGGCCTCAGCCGCGCCGGCGGTGATCGCTTCCGCCGACGACTGCTGGGCGTCGGCGGTGCGCAGGATCCGCGCGAGGCCTACCGCGACTTCCGCGGCCGCGACCCGGAGATCGGCCCCCTGCTCGCCCGTCGCGGGCTCGCGGACTGAGGCTTCCCCCTCGCTCCGCTATCGCGTAGGGTCAGGCGCTGAGAGAGGACGATGATGACCCTGCTGCCTGCCGCCCACGAACCCTTCACAGCTCCGACGATCCTGGAGGTGTCCGAGATCGCCACTGCCGTCGTGCGCTTTCGCGGTATCACGATGGCGTCGCTCTCCTCGGTCTACGATCGCGCGTTTGGAGCACTTCGCCAGGCGATCGCGGAGGGCGCGATCACACCGAACGGCGCTCCGTTCGGCCGCTATCTTGGCGATCCGCAGGGCGAGTTCGATCTCGAAGTCGGCTTCCCCGTGGAAGGCATGCCGACGACGTACACGGCGGGCGACCTCACCGTCACGACCGGCTCGATCCCGGCCGCGCGCACGGCGGTCCTCTCGGCGGTGGGACCGTTCGATCGCCTGCCGTCGGCGTGGACGGCCCTGGCCGACTTCGCGGCATCCCAGGGCCAGTCCCGTGGGGACTGGACGGAGGTGTACGTGAGTGATCCCTCGTCGACCTCAGCGGAGCAACTGCGCACGGATCTCATGATGCCGTTGCGCTCATGATGCGTTGGGCTGAGACGAAACCACGCACGGGGCAGCCATCGCTGGCAGAGTGCCCGCGACGGGCCACGGCGCGTCATTCACGAGGAACCGGCCGGCGCATGCGATCAGCCGTTGCGGGCGAAGTACGCGAAGAGTGAGTCGAGAAGGTGCTCGTCGGCACACCCGAAGACCACCGATGAGCTGTCACGGAAGTATGCGAGCACCACGCCGGGACCGCCAAAGAACTCCACGCCGCCGTACAGGTCAGAGGTGACCTCGCGCGCGGGCAGGAAGTCTCGCAGTCGCGCCAGCGCCTCGTCGTCGATCGACAGGAACTCCTCGCTCCAGTCCTCATACGCGTAGAGGCGCTGCAGGTGCGCCTGAGCTATGAGAAAGGAACTCACAGTGTCAGCCGTGGGCTCCCACTCCTCATCGACAAGGATCTGAACCGTCGGATCATTCGCACCGCAGTCGGCGGCGAGAACGCCCCACTGCAACGCCAGCTGGTTCTCGACGTAGAACGCGAGAACGTCGGTCGCGTCGTCGCCATCCATTCGGTAGACGGTCCCCGGGGTGTCCGCCGGTGCGACCAGCTGGTCCTGAGTGTGGTTCAGCTCGGTGTGCGCGCCGAGGGTGGTGTAATACTCGCGGAGCGCCGCCGGCACATCGCCGAATCGCTGCCGCCAGTTGTCGAGCACCTCATCGGCATAGCCGATACGCGTGCCGGGATCGATCTCCCAGAGCGCTCGAATCGCCGCGTACCGATCGCTCATGCGCTCTTGCGGTTCTCCTTGAGGATGACCGTGGGAGCGTCGCCCTCCTCAACCGAGGCGCGGGTGACGATGACCTTCGCCACATCGTCCGCGGAGGGGATCTCGAACATGATGGGTCCGAGCACGTCTTCGAGGATGGCCCGCAACCCGCGCGCCCCGGTCTTGCGCTCCACCGCAAGGTCAGCGATGGCGCGCAGCGCGTCCTCGTCGAAGTCGAGCTCGACGCCGTCCAGCTCGAACATGCGCTGATATTGCTTCACCAGCGCGTTGCGCGGCACCGTAAGGATCTCCATCAGCGCCTGCTGGTCCAGCGGCGACACCGAGGCCACCACCGGCAGACGACCGATGAACTCCGGGATCAGGCCGAACTTGTGGAGGTCTTCCGGGAGGACGTCGGCGAAGATGTCCTGTGTCGCGCTCTTGTCTTGCAGCGGGGCGCCGAATCCGACGCCGTGCTTGCCCACGCGAGAGGACACGATGTCCTCCAGCCCGGCAAAGGCGCCCGCCACGATGAACAGCACGTTCGTGGTGTCGATCTGGATGAACTCCTGGTGCGGGTGCTTGCGGCCGCCCTGCGGCGGCACGGAAGCCACCGTGCCCTCCAGGATCTTCAGCAGCGCCTGCTGGACTCCCTCACCGGAGACGTCACGGGTGATGGACGGGTTCTCCGCCTTGCGCGCGATCTTGTCGACCTCGTCGATGTAGATGATGCCCGTCTCGGCCCGCTTGACGTCATAGTCGGCGGCCTGGATGAGCTTCAGCAGGATGTTCTCGACATCCTCGCCCACATAGCCTGCCTCGGTGAGCGCCGTGGCGTCGGCCACGGCGAACGGCACATTGAGCCGCTTGGCGAGGGTCTGCGCAAGATACGTCTTGCCACAGCCCGTTGGACCGATCATCAGGATGTTGCTCTTGGCGATCTCGATATCGTCGGCCTTCTGCTCGGCCGGCTGCAGCGCGCTGCGTGCGCGAACGCGCTTGTAGTGGTTGTACACCGCTACCGACAGCGCCCGCTTAGCCTGCAGCTGACCGATGACGTACTCGTCCAAGAACGAGAAGATCTCGCGAGGCTTGGGCAGGTCGAACTCGGCCACCGTGCCGGAGGCGGACTCCGCCATCCGCTCCTCGATGATCTCGTTGCACAGCTCCACGCATTCGTCGCAGATGTACACGCCGGGACCGGCGATCAGCTGTTGCACCTGCTTCTGACTCTTTCCACAGAACGAGCACTTGAAGACATCGGCGCTTTCACCGATCCGTGCCATGTCGCCTCCCTGATAACGATTGTTTCGAGCCTAACCGCACCCTCGGACATCCGACGGGATATCCGACACGAAACGACAGATGCCCGGCCACACGGGCCGGGCATCTGTCGGAACTCACCGGGTGAGTGCGGGCGTCGTGCGCTTGCGCGACGTGAGGACCTGGTCCACGATGCCGTACTCCAGCGCCTGCTGCGCGGAGAGGATCTTGTCGCGGTCGATGTCCTTGTGCACCTCAGCGGCCGGACGACCGGTGTGGCGTGCCATGGTCTCCTCGAGCCAGGTACGCATGCGGAGGATCTCCGCCGCCTGGATCTCGATGTCGGACGCCTGGCCGTGTCCGGCCTCGCCGACAGCGGGCTGGTGCATCAGCACGCGGGCGTTCGGCAGCGCCAGACGCTTGCCGGGCGTTCCCGCCGCCAGCAGCACGGAGGCCGCGGAAGCCGCCTGACCCAGCACGACGGTCTGGATGTCGGGCGCGACGTACTGCATGGTGTCGTAGATCGCCGTCATCGCCGTGAACGAGCCGCCGGGCGAGTTGATGTACATGGTGATGTCGCGGTCCGCGTCCTGGCTCTCCAGGACGAGCAGCTGCGCCATCACATCGTCGGCGGATGCGTCGTCGACCTGCACGCCGAGGAAGATCACGCGATCTTCGAACAGCTTGTTGTAGGGGTCCTGACGCTTGTAGCCGTAGGCCGTGCGCTCCTCGTACTGCGGGAGGATGTAACGCGAGGACGGCATGGCCACGCCCTGCGGGAGGCCGAAGGTCGGCATGTTCATAGGAGTGTTCCTTCTCTCGGTCTCAGGCCTGGGTTCCGCCGCCGCCGTGCACGTCGGTGGCGTGCTCGCGCATGTGATCGACGAATCCGTACTCCAGCGCCTCGTCGGCGGTGAACCAGCGGTCGCGGTCACCGTCCTCGTTGATCTGCTCAACCGACTTACCCGTCTGCGCCGCGGTGATCTCGGCGAGGCGGTTCTTCATCGACATGATCAACTGCGCCTGCGTCTGGATGTCGCTCGAGGTGCCGCCGAAGCCACCGTGCGGCTGGTGCAGCAGCACGCGGGCATTCGGGGTGATGTACCGCTTGCCCTTGGTGCCACTGGTCAGCAGTAGCTGGCCCATCGAAGCCGCCATGCCGATGCCGACGGTGACGATGTCGTTCGGCACGAACTGCATCGTGTCGTAGATCGCCATGCCGGCGGTGATCGAGCCACCGGGCGAGTTGATGTAGAGGTAGATGTCCTTGTTCGGGTCCTCGGCCGCGAGCAGCAGGATCTTGGCGCAGATCTCGTTGGCGTTCTCGTCGCGGACTTCGGCGCCGAGCCAGATGATGCGGTCCTTCAGCAGCCGGTCGAAGACGCTGGTCGCCATGAGGGGTTCAGCCATGAGTGCTCCCGTTTCGTGTTGGTGATAACGAATCTACCGGCGCGCTCGGGCGGCACCGGCCGTGTTCGCCGTCGGCAGACGTGCGTGGCGCGGTCAGTCGCTCGAGCCCTCCCGCAGCTCCGTCGCGTAGCCGGTGACCGAGCGCCGGTAGAGCTCGAGATGCGGCGCGAGCGCCGACAGAGCGACGGCGAGCGCGTCGGTGGGCTGTCCGGCGGAGGCGAGGGCCAGCGCATAGAACGCCGACGCCTCATCGTGAAGGTCACCACCGCGCGTGAGGTCGTGCTCGGCTGCCAGCAGCGCCAGCGCCTCATCGATCTTCCCCAGGTTGCGGATCGTGCTCGCGAGCTGGATGACGGCACGCGTGCGGCGGCGAGGATCGAGCCCGGCGGCGAGCGCGGCGCGGTAGAGCGGCTCCGCATCGCCCTCGTGACCGGCGCTGTCTCGAGCCCCGGCACGCTCGAAGAGGGCGACCGGGTGATCGTCACCCAGTTCCGACGCGAGCTGATCGATCCGCTCGATGCGCTCCTCGTCCGACCGCGAGCGATCCTGCCACACGCCGTCCACGCGCGCCTGCCATGCGGCGAACTCCGCCGAATCGATGTCGATCATCGTCTCCTCCTCCAGATACGACGAGGGGTGGATGACGATGTCATCCACCCCTCGATCACTCGTTCGTGATTACTCGGCGTCCTTCTTGGGCGCCGCCTTCTTGGCCGGAGCCTTCTTGGCGGGAGCCTTCTTCGCGGGCTCCGCGTCGGCAGCATCTTCCGCTGCCGCGGCCTTCTTGGCCGGAGCCTTCTTGGCCGGAGCCTTCTTCGCGGGCTTCTCCTCGGCCGCTGCCTCCTCAGCCGGAGCCTCCTCCGCGACATCCGCGTCGTCCTCGGTGTCGTCCTCGACAGCGACGAAGTCGCTCAGGTCGACGGCCTTGCCGTCGGAATCGACGACCGTGACCTTGCCGAGCGCGACGGCCAGAGCCTTGTTGCGCGCGACCTCACCCACGAGCGAGGGCAGCTGGTTGCCCTGCTGGAGGACCTCGACGAACTCCTGCGGAGCCATGCCGTACTGAGCGGCGGACTGCACCAGGTACTGGGTCAGCTCGTCCTGCGAAACCTGGACCTTGGACTGCTCGGCGATGCGGTCGAGGATGACCTGCGTGCGGAACTGCTTCTCGCTCGCCTCCGTCACCTCGGCGCGGTGCTCGTCGTCCTCCAGGCGTCCCTCCTGCTCCAGGTGCTGGTGCACCTGGTCCTCGACGAGGGAAGCGGGAACGGGGATGTCGATGGCCTCGATGAGCGCCTCGACCAGCTTGTCGCGAGCGGCGGAGCCCTGCGAGAACGCACCCTGGGACGCAACGCGCTCCTTCAGGCTGTCGCGCAGCTCGGCGATCGTGTCGAACTCGCTGGCGATCTGGGCGAAGTCATCGTCAGCCTCGGGCAGCTCGCGCTCCTTGACAGCCTTGACCGTGAGGGACACCTCGGCCTCGGAGCCGGCGTGCTCGCCACCGATGAGCTTCGAGCGGAACGTGGTGTCCTCGCCCGCGGTCAGCGACTCGACAGCCTCGTCGGTGCCCTCGAGCAGCTCACCGGAGCCGACCTCGTAAGACACGCCCTCGGCGCGGTCGATCTCGTTGCCATCGATGGTGGCGACCAGGTCCAGCTCGACGAAGTCACCCGACTTCGCGGGACGGTCCACCGTCACCAGCGTGCCGAAGCGGCTGCGCAGGCGATCCAGTTCCTCGGAGACGGCGCTCTCGTCAACCTCGACAGCGTCCACCGTCAGGGTGATGCCGGACAGCTCCGGCAGCTCGAAGTCGGGGACGACGTCCACCTCGACGTCGACGATCAGGTCGCCGGAGAAGTCCTTCTCCGCCGGCCACTCGATGATCTCGGCAGCCGGGCGACCGACGATGCGCACCTCGTGGGCAGTCACGGCCTCACGGTAGAAGGTGTCGAGGCCCTCGTTGACAGCGTGCTCGAT
Source organism: Microbacterium sp. ZW T5_56 (assembly GCF_044987425.1). NCBI lineage: Bacteria > Bacillati > Actinomycetota > Actinomycetes > Micrococcales > Microbacteriaceae > Microbacterium > Microbacterium sp. ZW T5_56. The sequence continues at coordinate 24,145 of NZ_JBJDRI010000018.1, forward strand.
GACGGCGCCGCGACCGATGCGCTGGTCGATGATCGGAGCGGGCACCTTGCCCTTGCGGAAGCCGGGGATCTGCACGTCCTGGGCGATGTGCTCATAGGCGTGCTTGATCGAGGGCTGGAGCTCCTCGGGCGTGACCGTGATGTGCAGCTTCACCCGGGTCGGGCTGAGCTTCTCGACGGTGCTCTTCACCATGCTTGTGCGTCTCTTCCTTGTAGCGTTCCCGCACGCGTGGACGTGCGGGTTCTTCGTGCTGAGTCTTGAGGGGGCCGTTGGTCGGGGCGACAGGATTTGAACCTGCGACCTCCCGCTCCCAAAGCGGGCGCTCTACCAAGCTGAGCTACGCCCCGGGATTCCACGCCTACGCGTGGGCACGAAACGGCCTCCAAAAGTCTAGCCGACGAGGTGGCTTCCAGCTCACACCCCCTCAACCGGGCGATTCGCACCCGACGCGCCCGGCCGTCGGCCGCGTGCGAGAGCATTCATCGGGATCGGGTAGAGTGGTCCCGCTGCTCATGCAGTGCGGGGATGTAGCTCAATGGTAGAGCCCCAGTCTTCCAAACTGGCCACGCGGGTTCGATTCCCGTCATCCCCTCTCGTCCCGATCCGGCTCCACCTGGATCGGGACGTTTTCGTTTCATCACGAAGAATGACGACACACGGCGAACCGGCGGCGTAGCGACGCTAGCGTCGAGACATGCCGGCCCTCAGCGACATCGACCCCACGCATCCGCTCGCCATCGTCACGGGAGCGTCCTCCGGCATCGGCGCGGAGATCGCCGTGGACCTCGCACGCGATCGCACCGTGATCGCGATCGGACGCGACCATGAGCGCCTCACCGAGGTCGCCGCACGCGCCGCGGACGGCACGATCATCCCCCTCGTGCTCGACCTGAGCGATCCGACCCGCATCGAGACCGCGCTGGCGGACCTCCACCGCGTGGACGCTCTCGTGCACGGTGCAGCGCTCCTCCCCCACAGCACGGCGGCGACCGCCACGGTGAGTCTGTGGCGCGAGATGCTCGATGTGAACGTGGTCGCCCCCGCGGAACTGACGCGCGTCCTCCTGCCCCGCCTTCGTGAGAAGCGCGGCACGGTGGTGTTCATCGGATCCGGCGCTTCGCGACGCGCGGCCGCCGGTCACGTCGTCTACGGCGCGACCAAACACGCGCTCCAGGCTCTCGCGGATGCGCTGCGCCAGGAGCTCGAGCCCGACGGCGTACGCGTCAGCACCGTCTCACCTGGGCCTACGGCCACCGCGGGCGCACTCGCCGCGGAGGGCCTGACGCGGGATGAGGACAACCGGCGCATCCTGCCCACCACGGTCGCGCGATCAGTGCGTCACGTGATCGACGCGCCGGCTGACACGCAGATCACGGAGGTGTGGGTGCGCCCTCGCGCAGAACTTCGCTGAATCACGACGGTCACGGTGGACCGAAACCGGATCGAGACACGCGCGTAACGCGTGTGGGCGATGGGTGCCGCTATGCTCAGGCAACAAATCTCCCGATGATCACCCAAGAGGTACACCATGAAGTTGCGTCAGTCCCTTCTCGCGATCGCCGTGCTCACCGCAGCTGGCTCGCTCGCACTCACCGGCTGCAGCACCGGCAGCACCGACGCCGGTGGCGACACCGGATCCACCGCATCGTCCGGCACTGACTCGGGCACCGACACCGGCCTGAAGACCGTCGTGGATGGCAAGCTCACGGTCTGCTCGGACATCCCGTACGAGCCCTTCGAGTTCATGAAGGACGGCAAGGCGGTCGGCTTCGACATCGACATCACCGCGGCCATCGCGAAGGACCTCGGTCTGGAGCTCAACGTGGTGGACTCCTCGTTCGATGCCATCACCTCGGGCCTGTTCAAGACCGACTGCGACATCGCGGCATCGTCGATCTCCATCACCGACGAGCGCAAGCAGAACGTCGACTTCTCCGACCCCTACTACGACGACGACCTGGTCCTCATCGCCAAGAAGGGCTCCGGCATCACGTCGATCGACACGGCCAAGGGCAAGGACATCGGCGTGCAGACGGCGACGACCGGTGAGGCTTACGGCAAGGACAACGGCCTGTCCACGATCGGCTACGAGGACTCGGGTCTGCAGATCCAGTCGCTGAAGTCCGGCGCCACGGCGGGTTCGCTCGGCAACCAGTCGGTGCTGAAGTTCGCCATCAAGGACGAGAGCGACTTCGAGGTCGTCCAGGAGATCAAGACGGGCGAGCAGCTCGGAATCGCTGTCCCCAAGGGCAACGCGGACATGCTGGCAGCGGTCAACAAGACGCTTGGCGAGCTGAAGAGCTCGGGCGACTTGGACAAGTTCGAAGCCGAGTGGTTCGGCAACTGACCGCATGACGGGCCGGTCCGCAATGGCGCGGACCGGCCCTCTTTCAGAAAGGCACAGCCGTATGGCTATGACAGCCCGTCAGCGGCGCACGGTCAGTCGATGGATCCAGATCCTCGTCTTCGTGCTCGCGATCGTCCTGCTCGCATTCCTGGTCAACTGGAAGCTCGTCGCGGACTCGTTCTTCCAGTTCAACAAGACGCTGCCGATGTTCCCGGACATCATCCTCGTCGGCCTTCGCAACACCCTGCTGTATACGATCACGTCGTTCATCTTCGGTCTCGCGCTGGGCCTCGTGCTCGCGCTGATGAAGACCGCGTCCTTCGCCCCCTACCGGTGGGTCGCGACGATCTACATCGAGTTTTTCCGTGGCATCCCCGCTCTGCTGGTGCTGCTCGCACTCGGCTACGGCCTCCCGCTGGCGTTCTCCGGGCTCAAGTGGGAGTTCTGGGTGACCGTCATGGTGTCGCTCGGACTCGTCTCGGCCGCCTACATGGCCGAGACACTGCGTGCGGGCCTGCAGGCGGTGCCGAAGGGCCAGATGGAGGCCGCACGCTCACTCGGCATGCCGCAGTGGCGCGCGATGATCTCGATCATCATCCCGCAGGCGTTCCGCATCGTCCTCCCGCCGCTCACGAACGAGCTCATCCTGCTGACCAAGGACACCTCCCTGGTGCAGGTGCTCGGCATGACGGCGCTGGTTGTGGACCTGACCAAGATGGGACGCGACGGGATGCTCTCCCTCGGCGGCGGCATGACGCCGCTGCTGGTGTCCGGTCTGTTCTACCTCTGCATCACGATCCCGCTGACGTTCCTCGCCCGCTGGTTCGAGAAGCGAACCGCACAGGTGTCCCGACCGAAGCGACAGAAGAAGGAGGTCGCAGCATGAGCGCGCCGATCACCGCCCCGATCGCCACCGCCGCCGGTGTGACGATCACGGATCTGCGGAAGTCCTACGGTTCCAACGAGGTCCTGAAGGGCATCTCCCTGGACGTCGCGCCGGGTCAGGTCGTCTGCCTGATCGGGCCGTCCGGTTCGGGTAAGTCCACCCTGCTGCGCTGCGTGAACCTCCTCGAGACCCCCAACGCGGGCTTCATCGAGGTGGGTGGTTTCGTCACGACCGATCCCGACGTGGATGTCGATGACATGCGTCGCCACGTCGGCATGGTCTTCCAGCAGTTCAATCTGTTCCCGCACCTCACCGTGCTGGAGAACTGCGCGGTCGCGCAGCGCACCGTGCTGAAGCGTGATCGCGCCGAGGCGAACCGGATCGCGCACGGGCACCTCACCTCCGTGGGCCTCGCCGACCTCAGCCACCGCTACCCCGGCGAGCTCTCCGGCGGGCAGCAGCAGCGCGTGGCGATCGCACGGGCGCTGTCGATGGACCCGGGACTCATGCTGTTCGATGAGCCCACCTCCGCCCTCGACCCGGAGACCGTCGGCGACGTCCTCGCGATCATGCGCAAGCTCGCCCGCAAGGGCATGACGATGATCGTGGTGACCCACGAGATGGGCTTCGCCCGCGAGGTGGCTGACCGCGTCGTGTTCATGGACGGCGGCGTGGTCGTCGAGGAAGGGCCGGCGGAGAGCGTCATCGGCGCTCCGCAGCACGAGCGCACGAAGAACTTCCTGCGCCGGGTGCTCGATCCCACCAATGTCGATCTCGCCGATGAGGACTGACACTCACGAGGATTGACACTCACGAGGTTTGACGCCTCCGAGGTTTGACGCCGACAGAAGCGGCGCCCGGCGTCAGCCGGGCGCCGCTTCTGTCGGTTCAGTGAGCGTCGGCGTGCTCCGCGGAGAGTTCGAGATACACCGCGGCGTTGCGCAGCAGTCCGGCGGCCTCTTCGTCGGTGAGGGAACGACGCACCTTCGCCGGGACACCCGCCACCAGAGAGCCGGGAGGAATCACGTCACCGGCGAGGACCATCGCTCCGGCAGCAACGAGGCTGCCGGCGCCGATCACCGCGCCGCTCAGCACCACGGCACCCATGCCGATGAGCGATCCGCTCTCGATCGTGCAGCCGTGCACGACCGCATTGTGACCGATGGACACGTCCTCGCCGATGGTGACCGGGGAGCCCTCGTCGACGTGGATGGAGACGTTGTCCTGCACGTTGCTGCGCGCGCCGATGCGGATCTCCGCACGATCGCCCCGCACCACCGCGTTGTACCAGACGCTGCCCCGCTCCGCGATGGTGACGTTGCCGATGATGCGAGCGCCGCCGGCGACGAACACGCTGTCGTCGAGCCGAGGCGTTCCGCTGGCTGTACTGAGGGTCTGAGCTGCTTGGCTGACGGTCATGGCCCTCACCCTAACGCCCGGTAAGCCGAGCCTCAGCTTGCTTGCGCGGGAATGTCAGATGAGTAGCGTGGGTTCTACACGACGAACCCCAACGGAGGCAACCATGAGCAAGACCACCACCGTCACCGCCACTGCCAGCGACCCGACCGTCGCCGCTGCCGCCGCGCAGTTCCTCTCGCCGCTGGTGATCGGCCTGCAGGCCCTCACCCTGAACGGCAAGCAGGCGCACTGGCACGTCCGCGGCGCCAACTTCATTGGCGTGCACGAACTTCTCGACACCGTCGTGGCTCACGCCAGCGAGTGGGCCGACACCGCCGCAGAGCGCATCGTCGCCCTCGGCCTGCCCGTCGATGCCCGCGCCGCCACCGTGGCTGCCAAGGCCGCCAACACCCAGGTGGGCGACGGCTTCGCCCAGTCCGACGAGATGATCGCGGCCATCGTCGCCGACATCGACGCCGTCCTCGCCCACACGCAGGAGGCGATCGACGGCCTGGACGAGATCGACCTCACCAGCCAGGACGTAGCCATCGAGATCCGTCGTGGCCTGGAGAAGGACCGCTGGTTCCTCACCGCGCACGTCGCGCACTGAGCATCACGCAGAACACGCGAAAGGGCGGGCCGGATGGCCCGCCCTTTCGCATTCGGTGAGGCTCACACGTGAGTGAAACGGCCGCCGAGCATCGTGGCACCCACCGTCATCGCGCGCAGCCCCTCCACATCCGCAGCGAACGGATCCGCGTCGCAGAAGGCGATGTCGGAGCGAGATCCCGGCAACAGCTCGGCCGCCGCGCGCGAGCCGCGTTCGGTGGATGCACCCAGCGCCGTCGTGACATCGATGCCTTCTGCGTCCTGGGGGCCCGGCTCGCCCGCGCGAGAGCGGCCCACCGCGGTCGCGACCGTACCCCATGGATCGAGGGCCGCCACGGGCGCGTCCGATCCGAGGGTGAGGTTGGCACCGGCATCGGAGAGGGAGCGCAGGGGGTAGGCCGCGGCGTGCTGAGCGGCCCATTCGTGGCGAGCGAGCTCGCGATCGTCCACGGCGTGCTGCGGCTGCACACTGGCCGTGACATCAAGCCGGGCGAAGCGCGGGAGATCGGTGCGACCGACGAGCTGAGCGTGCTCCAGAGAACCATGCGCGCCACTCAGCGCGAAGGCGTCCAGCGCGCGCGTGTTGGCGACGTCACCGATCGCATGCACGGCGACGGAGAACCCGGCGCCGGTGGCCCGCGTGAGCAGTTCGACGAGCGCTTCGAGCTGGACGGTCAGCTCACCGTGTCCGCCCGACGGGTACGCCACCGAGCAGGCGGCAGTGCGGGTTCCCAGCGACCCATCTGTGATCACCTTCAATGACCCCACTTCGAGCAGGCCCGAATCGTGCAGCAGATCGCCGCTCACCCGTCCCTCCGCGATCGCGCGATCAAGGTACTGCGGGTACACCCCGGCGCGAACACGCCAGGTGTCGAATCCCGCCGCACCCCTCCGCTGCCAGGCGCCGAGGTTCCACGCCATGTCGAAGTCCACAACGCCGACGATGCCCTGGCGCACCGCTCGCGTCGCCGCCGCCGACACCGCGGCGTCCAGCTCGTCATCGCTGATCGCGTCCAGCGATGCGTGGACACGGAAGGCCGGCGCTTCACGCAGCATGCCGTCCACGGGCACCGTGATTCCCTCGCGTCGCGCGGCGGCGGAGTTGAGCAGCACGCAGTGCAGGTCGGCACCGATCACATACGTCGGAATGTCACCCGTGACCTCGTCCAGTTCGGCCAGCGTTGGCGGACTCTGCCAGAGGCCGTCTCTCATCCCGACTCCGACGCGCACGCCGCGACTGTCCGGCGCGACCGCCGCCATCCGAGCCGCGACCTCGCGCGCACTCGTCGCGTCGTGGACGTTCTCCCGCACCGCGAACAGAGCCCACGGACTGACGTGAACGTGGTGGTCCCAGAGGCCCGGGATTGCCCAGCGCCCCTCGGCGTCCCAGATCGGACCTGTCGTGCGCAGCGCACCGGCGGGCGCGATGTCGGCGATCCGATCCCCCTCAAGCAGCAGGTCGAGCGGCCCGCTGACGGGGATGAACCGCGCGCTCGGCCCGCTGATCCGCACGTTCCGCACCAGCGTCGGCCGAAAGGCCGCGTCGGCGCTCACGGGTTTCCCGTCGCGGCGCGGCGCGCGGCCTCGCTGCGCCGCATCTCGGCCGCGAGCTCCGCGTTCGCGTACGGTCCGTCGGCTTCGAGCCCGGTGAGGATCGTCTCCATGATCTCCGGTGTGCGGTTCTGGCTCAGCTTGCGCTTGGCTGTCACCGAGGTCGGAGTCAGGCGAATGCCGACCGTCCCGCGCTCGAGCCGGCGCACGAACGCCTCGTCGTTCGGCGCCTGCCACATGCCACGGGGATCGGGATCGGCCCCCTCGAAGTGCGCGACCAGACGATCCAGCACGGCGAGGTTCTCCTCGGTGCTGAGGATCTCCGGGACGCCGCGCAGATGAACAGCGACGTAGTTCCAGGTCGGAACCGCCGGCGTGTCTCCGTACCAGCGCGGGGTGATGTAGCCGTGCGGGCCCTGAAACACCAGGAGCAATTCGCGCTCCCCCAGCCCGTGCAGCAGGTCATCCGGTCGGCCGACATGGGTGACGACCGTCAGATCGTCGCGCGCGTCGTCGAGCAGCACGGGATAGTGCGATGCGATCAGTCCGTCGGGACCGTCACTCATCAGCGTCGCCCACGGGTTGCGCGCGATCACACGACGCAGTTCGGCGACGTCCGTCATCGCGAAACTCGGATTCTGTCTCATCGACGTTCCTTTCGTGTGATCAGGTCTGGCAGGTAGGGCACCAGTAGAGCTTGCGCCCGACCATGTCCTCCATCACGATGTTGGTGCCGCAGGTGCGGCAGGGCAGCCCCTCGCGGTGGTAGACCCAGTGGCGATCGTCCCGACTGGCCATGGCGCGTCGGTAGGCCTCCGGATCCAGATCATCCATCGTCATCATCTGACCGGTCTCGACCCCGACGTCCAGCAGCTCCACCCAGTCGCGCCAGAGCGCTCGGAGATTCTCCGCCGGGATCGACTTGCCGGGCTTGTGAGGGTTGAGCCCGGCACGATACAGCAGCTCGGCGCGGTAGACATTGCCGATGCCGCTCACCACCGCCTGGTCCATCAGCAGCTGCCCGATCGAGACGTTGCGACGTCGCACGGACGTGACGAAGCGCTCTTCGCCCTCGGTGGTGTCTCCCACCAGCGGGTCGGGTCCGAGCTTGGCGATGGTGGCGAGCATCTCATCCGGTGTCTGGATCTGACATGCGGTCGGCCCGCGCAGATCCGCGCAGGTCAGCTCGGTGAGCAGCCGAAGACGCACCGCGCCCACGGGCGGTGGCGGCCACTCGGTGAGCTCGGAGGCGAGCCCCTTGGTCTGTTCCGACATGCGAACATTGACCCGAGAGCGGCGCGGAGCCCCGATCGAATTCAGCGAGTTCTCCCCGGCGTCATCGAGGATCGTGTCATCGTCGAGGTCGGTGCCCCGCTGGTTGGTCTGGCCCATACGTCCGTTCGCGGACGCAATGGTCGGGTCCACGAGGATCTCGCCGGCGAAGTCCCAGGCACCGTAGAGGCCGAGATGCACCCGCAACCACAGGTCACCCTCGAACTCGGTGAACATCTGCTTGCCCACCGCCTGCACACCGACCAGCTCACGGCCGCTCAGCAGTGCGGCGCCCTCGGCGAAGCGTCCCTGCGGGGAGGATGCCGTGATGGCGTGCCCCACGAAGTTGCGGTCGATCTGGCGGGCGATGCGGTGGACAGAGTGCCCTTCGGGCATCAGTTCTCCCGTGCCGCGCGAGGGTCAGGCAGCAGCGAGCCGTCGCGCTCGAAGTCCGCGATCTGCGCGATACGACGGATGTGGCGTTCCTCATCGCTGAAGGGCGTCGCGATGAAGGTGTCGATGAGGAAGACGACCTCCTCGAACGTGTGCTGGCGGGCGCCGATCGAGATCACGTTGGCGTCATTGTGCTCGCGGGCGAGCTTCGCCGTCGCCTCGTTCCAGGCCAGAGCCGCGCGAATGCCAGCCACCTTGTTCGCCGCGATCTGCTCGCCGTTGCCCGATCCGCCGAACACGATGCCCAGCGCCTCGACGCCTGCGCTCTGATCGGCCACGACGGCCTGGGCTGCACGAATGCAGAAGGCGGGGTAGTCGTCGACGGCGTCGTACTCGATCGGGCCGTGGTCCACGACGTCGTGACCTGCCGTGCGCAGGTGATCCTGGAGGCGGGTGGAGAACTCGAGACCGGCGTGATCGGTGGCGATGTGGATGCGCATGGCTCAATCCTAGAGAGGCCGCGGGGCGTAGGCTGGTTTTCGTCTCCGCCCGCGCCACCGCGCCGGGCGCATCCGAGCGGCGCTCGCCGCAGAACCCCACAACACGGGAGTAACCCAGTGCCTGGAGAGAACCTCACACGCATCGAGGCGCAGGAGCGTCGCGCGATCGTCGACACGCAGACGTACGACATCGTCCTTGACCTCACCACCGGAGCGGAGGTGTTCCGTTCCCGCTCGACGGTGCGCTTCACCGCGACAGAAGGTGCCTCGACCTTCATCGATCTCATTGCGCAGACGGTGCACTCGATCACGCTGAACGGCCGCACGATCGACCCCGCCACCGCATTCGCGGATTCCCGCATCACCCTCGACGCTCTCGCCGCCGAGAACGAGCTCGTGATCGACGCCGACTGCCTCTACACCAACACGGGTGAGGGTCTGCACCGCTTCGTCGACCCGGTCGATGGCGAGGTCTATCTGTACTCGCAGTTCGAGGTCCCCGACTCCCGGCGCGTGTTCGCCGTGTTCGAGCAGCCCGACCTCAAGGCGGAGTTCACCTTCACCATCACGGCGCCCGCGGCATGGAAGGTCATCTCCAACTCCCCCAGCGCTGAGCCCGTGCCCGCGGGCGACGGCATCGCCACCTGGAGCTTCGAGCCCACCCCGAAGATGTCCTCGTACATCACCGCGATCATCGCCGGTCCGTACGAGTCGACGCACTCCGAGCTGCTCAACGGCGACGGACGCACCATCCCCCTCGGCATCTATGCGCGCAAGAGCCTGTGGGAGTACATGGACGCGGACTACATCTTCGACAAGACGCGCGAGGGCTTCGCCTACTACGGCGAGAAGTTCGACTATCCGTACCCCTTCGCGAAGTACGACCAGCTCTTCGTGCCGGAGTTCAACGCCGGCGCGATGGAGAACATCGGCGCGGTCACCTTCACCGAGGTGTACGTCTTCCGCAGCAAGCAGACCGATGCCGTCAAGGAGCGTCGCGTCGTCACGATCCTGCACGAGCTCGCCCACATGTGGTTCGGCGATCTCGTGACCATGAAGTGGTGGAACGACCTGTGGCTGAACGAGTCGTTCGCCGAGTGGGCATCCACCATCGCGACCGCCGAGGCCACGGAGTGGAAGGAGGCCTGGACCACCTTCAACGCGATGGAGAAGACCTGGGCCTACCTGCAGGACCAGCTCCCCTCCACGCACCCGGTGGTCGCCGAGATCAACGATCTCGAGGACGTCCAGGTGAACTTCGACGGCATCACCTATGCCAAGGGCGGATCGGTGCTCAAGCAGCTCGCCGCCTGGGTGGGAATCGAACAGTTCTTCGCCGGTGTCGCCGCCTACTTCAAGAAGCACGCGTACTCCAACACCGAGGTCGGCGACCTGCTCGTCGAGCTGGAGGCCACCAGCGGCCGTGACCTGTCGACGTGGGCGAAGAAGTGGCTGGAGACGGCCGGCGTCAACACGCTCGCGCCGGTCATCGACACCGACGTCGACGGCAAGATCACGCGCTTCGCGATCACGCAAACCGCCCCCGCGGACTACCCCACCATCCGTCCGCACCGCCTCGGTGTCGGCTTCTACGACGTCGTGGACGGCGAACTGCGCCGCACGCATCACGTGGAGCTGGACGTCGACGGCGACCGCACGGACGTCGCGGAGCTGAAGGGTCTCACGCAGCCCGATCTCGTGCTGCTCAACGACGAGGACCTCGCCTACGCGAAGATCCGTCTCGACGACCGCTCGCTGCGCACCGCCATCGAGCACCTCGGTGACATCGCCGACCCGCTGGCGCGCTCGCTGGTGTGGGGTGCCGCCTGGGACCAGACCCGTGACGCCGAGTCCAGTGCCACCGACTACATCGAACTGGTGCTTGGCAACATCGGCCGCGAGACCGAGTCCACCACGGTGCGCACGACCCTCGCGCAACTGCGTCTGGCCGCAAACTCCTACGTGGATCCCACGACTCGCTCCGCGGCACGCAGCCGCGTGGGCGAAGGCCTGTGGGAGCTCGCCCAGGCCGCCGAGGCCGGCAGCGACAGCCAGCTGCAGTTCGTGCAGGCTCTCGCCGCCAACGCCGCGACACCCGAGCAGGTCGAGCGCGTGCGTGCGATCCGCGACGGTGAGATCGTGTTCGAGGGCCTGAGCATCGATACCGACCTGTCGTGGCAGCTTCTCGTGGCCCTTGCCGCGGCCGGGGCGGTCACCACCGCCGAGATCGACGTGGCGCTGGCCGCCGACAACACCGCGAAGGGCGGCGAGTTCGCCGCGCAGGCCAAGGCCGCGCTGCCCGGCGAGGAGGCCAAGCGCGCCGCGTGGACCTCGCTGATCGACAACGCCGATCTGCCCAACACCATCGTCCGCTCCGCCGCACTCGGCTTCGTGAACCCGACGACCCGCGACGACCTCGCCGCCTTCGTTCCGGCGTACTTCGAGATGCTGCTGCCGATCTGGGAATCGCGCACCTACCAGATCGCCAACTACCTCATCACGGGGCTGTATCCGGCATCGCTCGCCAGCCGCGAGCTGCGTGACGCCACGCGCGCGTGGCTGGCCGCGAACGCCGAGGCTCCGGCCGCGCTTCGCCGCCTGGTGAACGAGAACCTGGCCGTCGTCGAGCGTGCGCTCGCCGTTCAGGAACGCGACGCCGAGTAACTCCGCGAGAAACCCATCCAAGTCCGAGAAACCCCGCATTGCGGGGTTTCTCGGACTTGTTTGGGTTTTTCGGAGGTGAGTCATCCTCTGGGATGACGCCGGGGCCGGGAACCCATACCTCGGAGGGATTCGGCGCCATACAGGCGGTTCATAGCCTGGGTACATGATCGTCGCAGAAAACCTCACGAAGCGGTATGGCACGCGCACCGCGGTGTCCGACGCCTCCTTCGCTGTCCGTCCCGGTATGGTGACCGGCTTCCTCGGCCCCAACGGCGCCGGCAAGTCCACCACCATGCGCATGATCGTGGGGCTGGACCGCCCCACGTCGGGTCGCGCAACCGTGAACGGCCGCGCCTATGCCACCTCACCTTCGCCACTGACCGAGGTGGGAACGCTGCTGGACGCGAAAGCCGTCCACACCGGACGCTCCGCCCGCAATCACCTCCGTGCGATGGCCGCCACCCATGGCATCCCGCTGTCGCGCGTGGACGAGGTCCTGGAAATCACTGGCATCGCGAGTGTGGCTCGCAAGCGGGCGGGCGGATTCTCCCTCGGCATGGGGCAGCGGCTCGGCATCGCCAGCGCGATCCTGGGCGATCCCACCACGCTCATTCTCGACGAACCCGTCAACGGCCTCGACCCCGAGGGCGTGCGGTGGGTGCGCGACTTCGTGCGCAGCTACGCGGCCGCCGGCCGCACGGTGCTGCTGTCCAGCCACCTGATGAGCGAGATGGCACTGACCGCCGATCACCTCATCGTGCTGGGTCGTGGACGGGTGCTCGCCGATGCGTCGGTCGCCCAGCTCGTCGCCGCGTGGACGAAGGAGGACGTCGCGGTCGAGACTCCGAATCCCGACGCGCTGGCGTCCGCTCTCGCGAGCGACAGCGTCGCGGTCCAGCGCACCGGCACGAACGCGCTGGCCGTGAGCGGCGCTCCGGCAGCCTGGATCGGTGACCGTGCGGCCGCGGCCGGTATCGCGATCCACCAGCTCACCACCCGCACCGGTTCGCTGGAAGAGGCCTACATGGCCCTCACCGGCGACGCCGTCGAGTACAAGACCAAGGAGCTCGCATGACCCTCACCGCCACGCAGCAGGCACCAGCCGCTGCCCCTGTCGTCCGGCCTTCCGCCTACCAGCTCAGCATCGGCCGCGTGATCCGCAGCGAGGGGATCAAGCTGATCTCGCTGCGCTCCCCGTGGATCTCCGGGGCGCTGACCATCGCGATCTCCCTGGGTATCACCACGCTCATGGCCATCTCCATGCGCAACTTCCTGGACCAGGTCCCCGCCTCCGGCGGCGGCAACGAGATGATCGCCCAGGCGGTCACCATGCCCCTCGCGTTCACGGCGCTGCTGGTGACCATCACGGGTTCGATGCTCATCACCGGTGAGTACTCCACCGGCATGATTCGCTCCACGCTGACCGCCGCACCGGATCGTCTGCGGACCCTCTTCGCGAAGGCGATCGTGCTCGTCGGCTACACCGTGCTGGTCTCGGTGGTGACCAGCATTCTCGGCGTGGCGCTCGTGAGCGCGCTGTTCGCCGGGACCGACGTCGCGCTGGACTTCGGCGACCTCTCCGGAGCGGTTCTGCCCTACGTGTACTCCGCTGTCTATCTCGTGGCTGCGGCCCTGCTCGGACTCGGCTTCGGATACCTGCTGCGCAGCGGTGCCGGAGCGATTGCTGTCGCCGTGGGCATCCTGTTCATCCTGCCGATCGTCCCGCAGGTTCTCGCCATGGCACCCGGAATGGAGTGGGTCGCCGAAGCGGCGCGTTATCTTCCGAGCAACGCCGGCAGCGCGCTGGTCCAGGGCAGCGGCGATGAGGTATGGCAGGGTGCTCTCATCCTCGGCGGCTGGGTCGTGGCGGTGCTCGGCCTCGGTGCCGTGGCACTGAAGGCCCGCGACGCCTGAAGCCTCGCAGTATCGACGCGATCGGCTCCCGCCATTCGGCGGGGGCCGATCGCGTCCTCATGCTCTGCCGAGATTCGGCTCGTAGGATCGAAGGGTGACTCCCCTCGCCGAGACAACCCCGCCCCCATGGGCAGACTGGTTCCCCACCTGGGACAAGGTTCTGCTGTTCCTCGGGGACGCCGGCTGGAACATCGTGCAGGTCCTCATCACGATCGTCGTGTGCGGGGTCATCGGCTACCTGCTGAAGTTCGTGATCCGACGTGTCGTCTCGCGCATCGTCAACGGCGCGAAGAGCAAGGCCAACGTCGACGACACGCAGGCACTCGATCGCTCGCCGTTGGCGGCGGTCCGGCTCGTGCAGCGCACCCGCACTCTCGGCTCCATCCTGCAGAACATCGTCAACATCACCCTCGTGATCATCGCGATCGTCCTGACCGTGCAGATCCTGGCTCCGAACATCCTCGGCTCCCTGACGCTGCTGACGGCGGCGATCGGTGCCGGCCTCGGTTTTGGCGCGCAGAACATCGTCAAGGATGTACTCAATGGCATCTTCATCGTGGTGGAGGACCAGGTGGGCATCGGCGACGTCGTCGACCTCGGACTCGCCACGGGCATCGTGGAGTACGTCAGCGTGCGCGTCACCCACGTGCGCGACGTGAACGGCACACTCTGGTACGTCCGCAACGGTGAGATCACCCGCATCGGCAACATGTCCCAGGGATGGTCGCGCGTCATCATCGACGTCTCCGTGCCCCGCGGTGTCGACCTCGAGCCGGCCGAGGACGTGCTGCACGAAGCCGCGACTCTCCTGGCCAAAGAGCCGCGTTGGCGCTCGCGCATCGTCGGCAAGCCCGAGACCTGGGGTCTCGAGGCTGTCACCGCCGACGCACTGATCATCCGCGTGGTGATGCGAACGCGCTCCGCATCCCGCGACGATGTGGCCCAGGAGCTGCGCGCGCGACTGCTCGCCGCCGCCGACGGCCTCGACGTGCCGGAGAACGAGGACGGAGTCGTCCGCCCGGCTCTCGCATCGGTCGTCCTGACCGGCAGCGAGGGCGCGTTCCGAGTACGTGGCGCAAACCCCCCGAAGACGAAGCCCCAGCCGGTTCAGGACTCCGAGCCGAGCCGTCCGTCCTGGAAGCCGCGCAAGCGCCCCAAGACAATCCCCGAGGAGACACCGTGACCGATGCACCCCTGAGCTTCTACCAGGAGATCGGCGGGCACGAGACGTTCGTGAAGCTGGTCGACGTGTTCTACGCGGGCGTCGCCGAAGACGAGGTCCTGAAGCCGATGTACCCGGAGGAGGACCTCGGACCGGCCGCCGAGCGACTCACGCTGTTCCTCGAGCAGTACTGGGGAGGTCCGGGCACGTACTCCGAGCGTCGCGGTCATCCGCGCCTGCGGATGCGGCACATGCCGTTCCACGTCAATCCCGATGCGCGCGATCGCTGGCTGATGCACATGCGTACGGCTGTCGATGCCCTCGAGCTGGCACCGATCCACGAGGCCGCGCTGTGGGACTATCTCGAACGCGCGGCCCACGCGATGGTCAACACCTTCGAGCCGACGGGTGTCGGTCCGGCAGCTCAGGGCCGCACCGACCTGGGGCTCACGCACTGACGGTGGGGCACCGCCGCCGCAGTGCCCCACACCATCACGCCGAGCGGAGGGCTTCGCGCGCCGCGGCGAACGCGGCGACACAGCGCCGGATCTCGTCGTCCGTATGCGCGGCGGAGAGCTGCACGCGGATGCGCGCCTGCTCTCGCGGCACCACCGGGAAACTGAACGCGGTCACATACACACCGCGACGCTGCAGTTCATCAGCCATGTCGGCCGTGAGCCGGGCGTCACCGAACATCACGGGAACGATGGCGTGCTCCCCCGGCAGCAGCTCGAACCCCTCCGCCGCCATCAACTCGCGGAACAGTGCGGCGTTGCGTCGCAGCGTCACGCGCAGATCGTCAGATTCGGTGAGCAGCTCCAGTGTGCGCAGCGTGCCCGCCACGATCGACGGTGCCAGGGTGTTGGAGAACAGGTACGGGCGCGCTCGCTGACGCAGCAGCGCGATGATCTCGGCGTGACCACTCACGTAGCCGCCCGATGCACCGCCGAGCGCTTTGCCGAACGTGCCGGTGGTGATGTCCACGCGGCCCTCGACGCCGCACAGCTCTGGCGTGCCCCGCCCCTTGTCGCCGACGAAGCCGACCGCGTGCGAGTCATCGACGAACACGAGCGCGTCGTAGCGCTCCGCGAGGTCGCAGATCTCCTGCAGCGGCGCGATGTAGCCGTCCATGGAGAACACCCCATCGGTGACGATGACGCGGCGGCGGGCGTCTGCAGCCTCCTGCAGCTTCGTCTCCAGATCGGCCATGTCGCGGTTGCGGTAGCGCAGGCGGGCCGCTTTCGACAGTCGAATGCCGTCGATGATCGACGCGTGATTCAATTCGTCCGAGATGATCGCGTCCTGCGGACCGAACAGCACCTCGAACACGCCGCCGTTCGCGTCGAAGCACGACGAGAACAGGATGGTGTCGTCGTAGCCGAGGAAGTCCGACAGCGAACGCTCCAAACGCAGGTGCTGCTCCTGAGTTCCGCAGATGAACCGGACGCTCGCGAGGCCGTAACCCCAGTCGTCGAGGCCCTCCTTGGCCGCCGCGACGATGCGCGGATCGTCGGCGAGACCGAGATAGTTGTTGGCGCAGAAGTTCAGCACCTCGGTGCCGCCCACCTCCACGAGAGCGCCCTGCGGCCCGCGGATCCCGCGCTCCCGCTTGGTGAGGCCCGCCTGTTCGATGCCGTCCAGTTCTTCCTGAAGCTGTGCTCGCATGCTCGTGTACACGTCAGATCTCCGTCCAATCGATGATGACCTTGCCCACGCCGCCCGTCGCGGCCACGTCGAATGCGTCGCGCCACCGCGACGCCGGATAGCGGTCCGAGATGATGGACGCCAGGCGTTCGCGCAGCTGCGGACTCGACTGGAGCATCGCGCTCATCGAGTTCCAGGTCTCGAACATCTCGCGCCCGTAGATGCCGGACAGGGTGAGCATGTGGGTGACCACCTTGCTCCAGTCGATCGGGAAGGGCTCCGCGGGCAGTCCCAGCATGGCGATTCGCCCGCCGTGATTCATGTTCTCGATCATCTCGCCGAGGGCCGCGGGCGAACCCGACATCTCGAAGCCGACGTCGAAGCCCTCCTTCATCCCCAGTGAGCGCTGCACGTCGGCCACCCGCTCCCGCGACACGTCCACGGCAGCATCGGCACCCATGCGCAGCGCCATCTCCAGACGTGGCCGGGAGATGTCGGTGGCCACGACGAAACGCGCGCCCACGTGACGAGCCACGGCGATCGCCATGAGACCGATCGGACCGCAGCCGGTGACGAGTACGTCCTCTCCCACGACGCCGAACTTCAGGGCGGTGTGAACGGCGTTGCCGAACGGATCGAAGATCGCGGCGACATCAGGATCTGTGCCGGGCTGATGGACCCACACGTTCTTGCCCGGGATCACGACGTACTCCGCGAACGCACCATCGCGATTGACGCCGACGCCCTTCGTGCGGATGCACATGTGGGCCCGCCCAGCGCGGCAGTTGCGGCACATGCCGCACACGACATGTCCTTCACCCGAGACGAGGTCACCGACGGCGACGTCGTGGACGAGGGATCCGACCTCCACCACCTCGCCGCTGAACTCATGGCCGGGAATGATCGGCGGCCGCAGCGTGCTGGCCGCCCAGTCATCCCACTTCTCGATGTGCAGATCCGTGCCGCAGATACCCGTGCGCAGCACCCGGATCTTCACGTCCGATGCTTCGATCACCGGCTCCGGCACGTCGATCAGCGCCAGCCCGGGTCCTGGTTCGTTCTTGATGAGCGCCTTCATTGCCGCATCCATCTCCCATGTCTTGTGAACAGTTCGTCGTGCGCGCGAGCGCGAGCGCGTGGTGGGCGCATACGACGAGTGGAACGACGTCGATCGTATCGCGCGAGGCGTGTTCCTCTGGGCGCCCACACCCGATAGCGTCAGGGTGAGCAGCCACGGCCGAAGGAGTATCTGTGAGCGTTCACCGCACCGACGTCCTCATCATCGGCTGGGGTCTTGCCGGCCTCGTGGCCGCCCGCGAAGCCGCTCGCGCCGGCAAGCGCGTCACGATCGTCGATCAGGAGCCGCGCTCCAATCTCGGCGGCCAGGCCTGGTGGTCCTTCGGCGGACTGTTCTTCGTCGATTCCCCCGAGCAGCGGCGCATGGGCATTCACGACAGTCTGGAACTCGCGCGACAGGACTGGTTCGCCACCGCCGGTTTCGATCGCGCCGAGGATCGGTGGCCGCGGGCATGGGCCGAGGCCTACCTGCAGTTCGCCGCGGGCGAGAAGCGATCCTGGCTGCGTTCGCTGGGCGTCGGCTTCTTCCCCATCGTCGGTTGGGCCGAGCGCGGTGGTTACACCGCGCTCGGGCCGGGCAACTCGGTGCCGCGTTTCCACATCACGTGGGGCACGGGGCCGGGTGTCGTGCAGCCGTTCGCCGACTTCGTGGACGAGGCGGAGATCGCGGGCTCGATCACCGTTCTGCCTCGCCACCGAGTGACGGGGATCACCGTGACCGATGGGGCCGTCGCCGGTGCGACGGGAGACATTCTCGCTCCCAGTGGCGCCGCGCGCGGCATCGCGACATCGCGCGACGTCGTGGGCGACTTCGAGATCGCGGCGGACGCCGTCGTGATCGCGTCCGGCGGCATCGGAGGAAACCACGACCTCGTCCGCGCCCAGTGGCCCGAACGACTCGGCGCGCCCCCGACGGAGATGCTCACCGGTGTCCCCGCGTATGTGGACGGCTCGATGTACGCCGTCGGGCGCGCGGCCGGCGGCAACCTTATCAACGGTGACCGCATGTGGCACTACGTGGAGGGCATCCGCAACTGGGATCCGGTCTGGCCCGGACACGGCATCCGGATTCTGCCCGGCCCGTCGTCGTTATGGCTGGACGCGACCGGTCGCCGCCTGCCCGTGCCGCTGTTCCCGGGATTCGACACCCTCGGCACACTGGATCACCTGCGTCGCACGGGACACGATCACTCGTGGTTCATCCTCACGCAGAAGATCGTGGAGAAGGAGTTCGCGCTCTCCGGCAGCGAGCAGAACCCCGATCTCACCGGGAAGGATGTCAAGCTGCTGGCCACGACGCGGCTCTCCGGCGGCGCACCCGGGCCCGTGCAGGCGTTCCTCGACAAGGGCGAGGACTTCGTCGTCGAACGCTCGCTCGACCGGCTCATCGACCGGATGCAGGCGCTCCCCGGCGGCGACGCCCTCGATCGGGATCAGGTGATTCGCGAGGTCGAAGCCCGCGACCGCGAGATGGCCAACGACTTCACCAAGGACGCGCAGATCGCCATGCTCCGCTCGGCGCGGGCCTATCGCGGTGACCGACTCATCCGCACGGCCGCGCCGCACCGGCTGACGGACCCGTCAGCCGGACCACTGATCGCGGTCAAGCTGCACGTGCTGACCCGCAAGTCCCTGGGCGGCTTCGAGACGGATCTCGATGGCCGAGTGTTGGACGCCGCCGGCGACCCGATCCGTGGTCTGTTCGCCGCGGGTGAAGCCAGCGGCTTCGGCGGTGGCGGCGTGCACGGCTACCGCGCGTTGGAAGGGACCTTCGTGGGCGGCTGTCTGTTCTCCGGCCGCCAGGTAGGTCGGGCATTGGCGCAGCGCTGACACGCCACATCCTCACACGAACGCGTGGTGGGGTGCCGATTTCGCCGTAGGTGCGGAGCGTTTTCGCGGACAGCTTCCGCGCCGAGGCACGTCGGTGCCGACACGTGGCCGCACACGCGCAGCTCCCCGCGTTCTCCGGATATCCGCGTTCTCGGGATATCCGCGTTCTCCGGATATCCGTCAGACGACAGCGCCGGTGCGTCGAACGTCGGTCAAGCCGACCCGCGCCGGACCGCGCGAGAGCACGTGCCCACCCGGCGTGGAGAATCGGGTCCAGCGCCCGACGCGGAAGACCGCAGCCTCCTCGGCAGGACGGCGCGATGAGATGAGCCCCAGTGCGTCTGCAGTGAACGCAACGCCTCGCGGGGCGTCGAAGAGGGTGTCATCGAGCGGGCCCCACACGGAGGCGCGCACCGATCGAACGATCTCCTCACCGGTGCCGGTGGGCACTCGGCCGGCCACGATCGAGATGCCGTGCGCGGCGAGCGCTGAGAGGTGCTCGGCGGTCACGGTTCCGACGTGCTCCCATCCGCTCTGTGGTGGGGCAACCCCGGTCCACGCCGGATTCAGGGCGGTCGCGGGCAGCGTGATGGCTGCCTCGTTCCCGGGATCACGCTGCAGCGATTCAGCGGGAACCGTGATGTCACATACGAGTTCGGGATCTGAGGCGAGAATGCGCATGCCGATCACGGTGGGTGTGGCATCCAGCAGCCCCTGTGGTGCGAGGGTCGCGGCTGACATGCGCAGCACTCCCCCGGCTGCCTGCAGTCGAATGCCCTCGTCGGCGATCCGGGCCGCACGACCAGCGAAGGTGAGGAAATCGGCTGCGGTCTGAGCGTCGGCGAGAAGGAGGCTGTGGGGCACCTGTCTACACTAACAACGGTGCCCGGTACGGGCTCCGAAGGAGGACGAGTGAGCGACTACGACCCGGCGGCGTCCGTCGCCGCGATGATCGACGTACTGGATCTGGCGGGTTCAGAGGCCCGCACGACGGAAGACATCTTCACCGGACATTCGCTGCCGATGCCGCACGGTCGCATCTTCGGCGGACAGGTGCTCGCGCAGTCCGTCGTGGCTGCGCAGCGCACGCTGGATCCGGGCCGCGCGGTGCACTCCATGCACGGCTACTTCCTGCGCCCGGGCGACGCCGCTCAGGGCCTCACGCTGGCGGTCGATCGCATCCACGACGGTCGGTCGTTCTCGACGCGTCGCGCGCAGGCGTATCAGGATGGGCATCCGATCTTCTCGATGATCGCGTCGTTCCAGGACCCCGGCCCGGGCCTCGAACACCAGGAGGAGATGCCATCCGACATCACCCCACCGGAGGATCTCCCGGACGCCTTCGCGCTGGTCCGCGAGCTGAACCCCGCCGATGGCCGTCACCGCTTCTTCACCGAGCATCCCATCGAGACACGCTATGTCGACGCGCCGATCCATCTGCGCGTCGACGGCGCTCATGTTCCCCACCAGGCCCTGTGGTTCCGGGTCCGCTCGGCGATGCCGGACGACGCCTGGCTGCACCGCGCGACCCTCGCGTTCATGAGCGATCTCACCATCCAGGACTCGGTCCTCCGCGCCCATGGCGTCCCGTGGGCCACGCCCGGGTTGAAGGTGGCGAGCCTGGATCATGCGATGTGGTGGCATCGTGATGCTCGCGTCGATGACTGGCTGCTCTACGCCCAGGAGTCACCGAGCGCGCGCGGCGGGCGAGGGCTGTCGACCGGTCGGATCTACACCCGCGACGGGCTGCTCGTCGCCACGGTGGCGCAGGAGCTCATGGTGCGCGTTCCCGACGCCGACGGGCATTGATCCCATCCCACCTCAGAAACGCCGAACCCCCGGATCGCCTCGATCCGGGGGTTCGTGCAGGTGTCAGCGACGATGCGTGTACGTGATCGGCTCGCCGAGGTAGGGATTCCACGCCGCACGCTGCTCGTCGTCCAGCCGAACCGGCTTGCCGGTCTCCGCATCGACCATCACCACGACCGATGTGGCCCGTGCGTACAGCGTCTGGTCACCGCCGACTGCCGGCGAGTAGACCTCGTAGCAGATCTCCATGCTCGATCCGCCGAGCTTCGAGAACCACATCTGTACATCGAGCGGGTTGCGCTGATACGGCACCGGAGCGAGGTACTCGATCTCCTGGCGCGCGATCAGCGTGAGCAGGCCCGCCGAGATTCCCGAATCCAGCACCGCGGTGTCCGGCGCTTCCTCGCCCGGGCCCGGCCGCCAGAACGCCCGAACCCGGACCTCTTCGAGGAGCTTCAGCATCGACGTGTTGTTCACGTGATTGAAGGCGTCGAGGTCGCCCCATCGCAGGTGGATGGGAACGTGCAGGCGCACGCTGTCAGTCACGCGTGAGCTTACGGTGCGTGGAGCGGTGCGGCTTGGCCGCGTCGGCACCGAGGCGGGCGATCTTATTCTCCTCGTAGGAATCGAAGTTGCCCTCGAACCAGTACCACTGGTCGGGGTTCTCATCCGTGCCCTCGTAGGCCAGGATGTGCGTGGCGATGCGGTCCAGGAACCACCGGTCGTGGGTGATGACCACGGCGCAACCGGGGAACTCGAGCAGCGCGTTCTCCAGGCTGGACAGCGTCTCGACATCCAGGTCGTTAGTGGGCTCATCGAGCAGCAGCAGGTTGCCGCCCTCCTTGAGCGTCAACGCCAGGTTCAGACGGTTGCGCTCACCACCGGAGAGCACGCCGGCCTTCTTCTGCTGGTCCGGTCCCTTGAAACCGAACTTGGACACGTAGGCACGCGAGGGGATCTCGGTCTTGCCGACGGTGATGATGTCGAGGCCATCGGAGACGACCTCCCACAGCGTCTTCTCCGGGTCGATGTTCGAGCGCGACTGGTCAACGTAGCTGATCTTGACCGTCTCACCGATCTTCAGGTCGCCGCCGTCGAGGGGCTCCAAGCCTACGATCGTCTTGAACAGCGTGGTCTTACCCACACCGTTGGGGCCGATGACGCCGACGATGCCGTTCGGCGGCAGCGAGAAGCTGAGGCCGTCGATCAGCGAACGACCGTCGAAGCCCTTCTTGAGGTTCTTCGCCTCGATGACGATGCTTCCCAGGCGCGGACCCGCGGGGATCTGGATCTCCTCGAAGTCGAGCTTCTTCGTCCGCTCCGCCTCTGAGGCCATCTCCTCGTAGCGCGCAAGTCGCGCCTTCGACTTGACCTGGCGCCCCTTGGCGTTGGAGCGCACCCACTCGAGCTCCTCGGAGAGGCGCTTGGCGAGCTTGGCGTCCTTCTTGCCCTGGATGGCCAGACGCTCCTGCTTCTTCTCCAGGTACGTCGAGTAGTTACCCTCGTAGCCGATCAGACGGCCGCGGTCGACCTCGGCGATCCACTCGGCGACGTGGTCGAGGAAGTACCGGTCGTGGGTGATGGCGATGACGGCGCCGGGGTACTTCTGCAGGTGCTGCTCCAGCCACAGCACGCTCTCGGCGTCCAGGTGGTTGGTGGGCTCATCGAGCAGCAGCAGGTCGGGCTTCTGCAGAAGCAGCTTGGCCAGGGCGACGCGGCGCTTCTCACCACCCGAGAGGTTCTTGATGTCGGCATCGCCCGGCGGGGTGCGCAGCGCGTCCATTGCCTGCTCGAGCTGTGCATCCAAGTCCCAGGCGTCAGCGGCGTCGATCGCCTCCTGGAGCTGTCCCATCTCGGCCAGCAGCGCGTCGAAGTCGGCGTCCGGGTCAGCCATGAGAGCGGAGATCTCGTTGAAGCGGTCAAGCTTCGCCTTGATGGCGACACCGGACTGGACGTTCTCCAGCACCGTCTTGTCCTCGTCCAGCTCCGGCTCCTGCATGAGGATGCCAACCGTGAAGCCGGGCGTCAGCGTCGCGTCGCCGTTGGACGGCGTGTCAAGCCCGGCCATGATCTTGAGGATCGTCGACTTACCGGCGCCGTTCGGGCCGACCATGCCGATCTTGGCGCCCGGCAGGAACGCCATCGTCACGTCATCGAGAATGAGCTTCTCGCCGACGGCCTTGCGAGCTCGCACCATCTGGTAGATGTATTCAGCCAAACCTGGTTCACGTCCCTTTGTGTGATGGGTGTTGATCGCGCCGCGTGTGTCACGGCGAAGTCTGTGTGTGCGCGACGAATCGCGCACCGTCTTCGAGTCTACCGGCGTGGGCAGGGAAAGGCCCGGTGAGCCGAGCGCGCGTTCCTGCCTGCGCCGCATCGTCCAGCCGCGTGGAGCTCACAGCTGAGCCGACCCGCGCGCCTCTGCGTTCCTGCCGGCCGCGAAAGTGCCGGATAGTGGGTCGCCGGCCCGTCCAGTCACCAGTCGATGGGACGAGTGCCACCCACCAGGCAGGCACCCGTACTCAGCACGGGCGCAACCACCGTGTGCGGTTCCCCGGTGGCCGGCCCCACCTGACCGATGAGGCACTCTCCGGCGAACACAACCGAGAACTGGATACTCTCGGCCTGATCGCCGATCGTCGTGCGATCGGCGGTCACCTGCATCGCCGCCTTGTCGAAGCCGACTCCCACCAGCGCATCGATATACGCCCGCCCCTGGTCTTTGCTGTCCGACGCCCAGATGCTCTGCACGGTCTGTGTGAAGATCGGCAGGTTCGCAGCAGCGTTGCCATCCGGAACGAAGACGGCAGGGGCGGCCGGCTCCTGGGGAGCCGCGGGCGCGTCCTCGCTCGGCGCCGTTGTAGCGCCGGGCTCGAGTGCAGTGGTGTCTGACGCCACGGGCGCGGGATCGACGGGTTCCGTCGGCGTGCAGCCGGCGAGCATCATCGCCGCGGCGATGGCGATCACAGCAGGGAGGGCAGTGGCGGTCAGCGTGCGGCGCGGGAGACGAGTCACCCACCGAGTCTATGGTTCCCACCCGGCAACCCGCTGAGCGCCGCGACGTCTGCGCCACCAGATGACGCGCAACCGCGCGACCCGCAGATCACGCCCGCCCCAGCTATCTGCGACCCCGTTACTCCTCGCATGTCGTATCTGTCCACCGCGTACACCCAGCAGGCCGCCGCGCTCACTCAGGCCTCCGCGCCCACTCAGCCCTCCGCTCTGTCTGCCGTTGGTCGCCCCGGCCCGCCGTTGCTCGCCCTCGCCCGCCGTTGCTGCCCCCGCCGACCGTGGGCGTCAGAACGGTGTCGCGGTCGCCGCCCACTGCTCCCCTTGCCCGCCACTTGAAGGCTCGTCTTGGGCATCGAGCGGCGGAGCCTCGGTGTCGGTCAGCGCCATCGGCGCGGGCGGCACCTCGATCCCGTTGTCCGGATCCGTCGCCGCAAGACGGCGCGCACGGTGGAAGGTCGTTGTCCCCCATCGCAGATCGGGACCCATCGCGTCCGCATCGATCTCCGCCGCCGTGCCACGACGATCACCGTCCGTCCACGCCCGCAGACGCAGCCTGCCCGAGATCAGGACGCGGTCTCCGGTGCGCACAGACGCCAGAGCGTTCTCCCCGAGCGCTCGCCACACGTAGACCGTGAACCAGTTGGGCGTGCCGTCCACCCATTCCCCGGTTGCCCGATCGAACCTCCTGTTATCGGTGGCGAGGCGGAACGAGGTGTAGGGCGCCCCGGCCCCGCTCGTGGCCTGACGCGGCTCCGAGGCGACGTTGCCGACCACCGTGATGTTCTCCGTCATTTCTCTCCCTTCTGGGCGGACCATCCGCCGGGCGATCCGGCGCCGTCGTGCCCGAACCGGCGCCGGATCTGTTCCATCGTGTGGCGAGCGCGGCAGCCGCGAGACGGGATTTCACGAACGGAGAATCGATCGGCTCCAATCGGGCCCTGGGGAGGAACGACCGGCCGTTCGAATCCAATGTCGGTGGCCCGGTCTAGCGTTCCTGTCAGAAGGGAGACGCACATGTCCATCACCATCAGTACCGCCCGGTTCGCACCGCATCTGGAGACCACCGTCCGAGAGCGCCTGCTGCCCGTATCGGAGAACGCGTGGCGAGTCATCGCCACCGATGGTCGCGTGCTGGGTCAGATTCGTGCCGTTCCTTCCGCCGCTGGCATCCGCTACCAAGCACGCCGCTTCGACGCGGCGGTGTCGGGCTTCCGCGAAGTGGGCGAGTTCTGGAGCGCCGACGAAGCCTGCGACTGCCTGCGTTGGATGTGAGTGATGTCTCGCTCTCTGCTGGCGCTGTCCACGACTGGCGTGACACCGGTTCTCGCGCCGTTCACCCGACCCGATACTCTGGTGGATAGACCCCCAGTAGCTCAGTGGATAGAGCAGCGGCCTTCTAATCCGCCGGTCAGGTGTTCGAATCACCTCTGGGGGACTATCCGGCGAGTGCCTCCCCTCCTCAGCCCCGGCCTCCCGCGGCTGAGCGAATATGCCGCGACTAGGATGTGACCATGGTTTCTGCTGCCGAGAATGACCGGCTCGTCTGGATCGACTGTGAGATGACGGGCCTCGACCTCGCCGTCGATGAACTCGTCGAGATCGCGATCGTCATCACCGATTTCGAGCTCAATCTCATCGATCCGGGTTTCCGAGTGGTCATCAAACCGAACGATTCGGCACTGGCCAACATGAACGATTTCGTCACCACCATGCACACGACCTCCGGGCTGATCACGGAGATCCCCGATGGCGTGAGCGTTGCCGAGGCGGAGTACCTCTCTCTGGAGTACATCCGCCGTTTCGTGCCGCTGGAGGGCAAGGCGCCTCTCGCGGGCAACACGATCGGCACCGACCGCATGTTCATCGCGAAATACATGCCGCGTGTGGATCGCCACCTGCACTACCGCAACGTCGATGTCTCCAGCATCAAGGAGCTCTCGCGTCGGTGGTACCCACGGGCGTACTTCCAGGCACCAGAGAAGGATGGCGGCCACCGCGCACTCGCCGACATCCTCGAGTCCATCCGAGAGCTCGAATATTATCGTCGTGCCGTATTCGTCCCTGATCCGGGCCCAACTTCGGATCAGGCGAAGGCGGTGTCGGAGGCGGTCGTGTCATCGTTCGCTCCGAACCTGTGACAGAATAGATGAGTTGCCCCGCTGAGGTGGGGACACGGTGGGTATAGCTCAGTTGGTAGAGCGCCTGGTTGTGGTCCAGGAGGTCGCGGGTTCAAGCCCCGTTACTCACCCGGATGAGATCCCCGGAGCCGTCAGGCCCCGGGGATCTTCTGTTTGTCTGCGGCTGCTCGCTCAGCACGAGCCGGGACGCGCCTCGGGGCAACGCACGCACGCGGTATCCGGCCGACACCAGCCGCGGGACCAGGCGGCCGCCGAGGTACCCTGTCGCACCCAGCACAAGAACGCGCGGAGCGACACCCTCCGAGGCGACGCTGGCGCGCTAGAGAGGTTCCGCACCGCTGGGCGCGCCCAGCGTCGCCGCGGTCTCTGTTTCCACTTCCCGCGCTGTCATCGAGCCATGGTCGCTGGACGAGCCGTCGGTCGCGGGGTGGGGCCGCGGACGCGGGAGTGCCGAAAGTGGGTACGCTCGAAGGATGATTGACCTCGACGCAGCGGCGTTTGAAGCGCTCGTCATCGAAGAACTCGATCTGCTCCCCGATGACATGATCGACGGGCTCGACAACGTGGTGTTCGTCGTTGAAGATCGCCCCGAGGACGGTTCGCTCGACCTCCTCGGACTGTACGACGGGCTCGCACTCACGGAACGCGACCGTTACGGCATGGGTGACCTCCCCGATCGCATCATCGTCTACCGCGAACCACATCTGCACGTGGTCGAATCGCTTGACGACCTGCGCGATGAAATCCACACCACGCTCGTCCACGAGATCGCTCACTTCTACGGCATCGACGACGAACGCCTGCATGAACTGGGGTGGGCATGACTCCGCTCGCTGTTCCCGACATCGCGCAGGAGCGCGACTACCGGCTGGACGAAGCCGCCGCCCCGAACCGACCGTGGCAGACCGTGGTGTGGGATGATCCCGTGAACCTGATGAGCTACGTGGTTCGCGTGTTTCGGGACTACTTCGGCTTCAGCCCCGAAAAGGCCAACGCCCTGATGCTCCACGTCCATAACGACGGTCACGCCGTCGTGGCGGAAGGAGCCAGAGAGCAGATGGAACTGCACGCACAGGCGATGCACGACTACGGGCTGTGGGCGACCGTGCGGCAGGCCCCGCAGTGACCGGCGGCCGATTCATCCTCTCGGCGCAGGAACGGGCGGTGCTCTCCGACCTGCTGTCCCAGTTCACCGAGGTGCTTGAGCAGGGTTCAGCCGCGAGCGATCCCGCGCTCGCGAGGCTGGCGCCGAGCGTATACCCGGACGACGACGAGTCCAGCCGCGAGTTCCGCCGACTCACGGAGGCTGACAGCATCGCCCGACGACAGGCGGATGCCGCCGTGATCGCGGATGCCCTCGCGCGTGCGGACCACGTTTCGGGGCAGCACCCCGCCGTGATCCCACTCGACGAGGAGACCGCGCCCGCGTGGATGCGTGGGCTCGCGGCGCTCCGGCTCGTCTTGGCCTCCCGCCTCGGCATCGCCGTCGGCGGTCCTGAACACGAGACAGTCATCTCGGAGCCTGACCCGAACAATCCGGTGGTGGGAATCTACGAGTGGCTCGGGTACCAGCTGGAGCAGGTCGTCGTCGTCAGTTCGTGAGCGTCGCGGCGGCGTATGTCGAACGACCGGGCCGAGTCCGCCAAAGCTACGGAAGCGAGATCACGAGATCTGCGCGTGTCTGCGGATCATGGCGGCGAATGTGCTCGTGCTCCTGCGCGGCCCACCGATCCCAGTACGGGCGGTACGCGTCGCCGTCGCGGCTCAGCGCGCGCTCTCGTCGCGTCCCCGCGGGAGCTTCCAGCCAGACGGTCACGTCCGCGAGCGGCGCGGACTCCGCTCGCAGAATGCCGCACCCTTCGACGATCAGGCCACGACCGTGTGGCGCCGCGGAGTAGCCGGCGGGGCGACTCCGCACCCAGTCCCACCCGCTCACCCGCCCGTCGCGCCCGTCGGCGCGGGGCATCAGGATGTCACGAATCACCGCCTGAGCGCCGGCTTCCAGCCCGTCCCACCCCGGATAGACAGCATCGAGCGGCAGCACAACAGGTTCCGGACCCGGCCAGGCATCGGCCAGCCGACGCGACAGGCTGCTCTTGCCCGCACCGCTGCGTCCGTCGATCAGGATCGTGGATCGTAACCGATCCCCCACGACCGCCATCACGGACGCGACCGCGTCACGCAGCGCGTGATCGAGCGGGTCTGCTGCCTCGGCGGCGATGTCAGCGCTTGAGCGCACGAATGATGCGCGCAAGAGAGCGCCCGGCCACCCAGACGAACGGGATGCCCACCACGAGCAGCGAGATCAGGTTCGCCTCGAAGCGGATGTCATCGCCGCGCCGAATGTAGGCGCCGACGGGAAGCGAGACACCGCCGCCACCGCCGCCCGAGCCCTTGCCCTCTTCCTCGCCCGCGCCGAAGCCGCTCCAGGTGGCGGCAACCGGGATGACACGAACGCCATCGACGTCCTGCTGCTCTCCGTAGACGCTGGTGACGCCCGCGGAGGCCGTCAGCTTGCCGAGTTCCAGTGCGAGGTTGGGCATGCGTCCACCGTACCCCGCGGCTGGCCGCACCGCATCCGTCGGCGCGGACTGCACAGCCTCCGAGCGTCTCACCTGGGGCCAAGCCAGATGGCAATCCGCGCGCTGCACCCACGCGCAGCAGTCATCGATGCCTGCTCGCGCTGATTCATCCTCATCGCGCTCATTCATCCTCATCCCTCGTCGAGGCTTCGAGCCTTCGGCTCCGCGTAGCGATCGTGTCGCCCCAGTGCCGATGCCCGGGTGAGCGCGCCGCTGCCGAAACGGGCTGTGGCGCCGTCCAGCGCCGTGTCGACGGCACGCCAGTCCGCATCGTCATCCCACAGGCCCATTCCTCCCCCGCCCGCCGGCTGCAGTCGTTCGGCGCGGACGCCGATCAGCCGAACGGGTTCTCGCGCGTCGATGGAGGCGAACAGCTCGCAGGCGGCCTCCCCGATGCGGCGTCCGACGTCGGTGGGCTCGGCGAGGGTCTGGGATCGGCTCAGCGTGGTGAAGTCCTCGAAACGGACTTTCACGGCCACGGTTCGCGCTTCGAAGGATCCGGCGCGCAGGCGCGCGGCCACGCGATCTGCGAGGCGGCGGAACTCGCTGCGCAGCAGCGAATGGTCGGTGACGTCCTGCTCGAACGTCTCCTCGTGACCGATGCTCTTCTCCACGCGCTCTGTCGACACGGGCCGCGCGTCGATCCCGTGCGCCAGTCGCCAGACCTGCTCCCCCATCGCCTGACCGAGTGCTCGCACGAGCTGGTGCTCCGTGCCGGCGCGGATGTCGGCCACGGTGCGAATGCCGCGAGAGGAGAGCGTCTCGGCAGCCTTCGGTCCGACACCCCAGATGGCGCTCACCGGGCGCGGAGCGAGAAACTGATCGGTTGCCCAGTCCGGCACCACGAGAAGTCCGTCGGGCTTAG
Organism: Microbacterium sp. ZW T5_56; assembly: GCF_044987425.1. NCBI lineage: Bacteria > Bacillati > Actinomycetota > Actinomycetes > Micrococcales > Microbacteriaceae > Microbacterium > Microbacterium sp. ZW T5_56. The sequence continues at coordinate 53,798 of NZ_JBJDRI010000018.1, forward strand.
CCACCGTGGACGCCATCTTCGCGACGTGTTTCGTCGCGGCAACGCCGATGCTGCAGGTGATTCCCGCTTCGCGCTCCACACGCGCGCGAAGCTTCTCGGCGATCTCCCGTGGTGAGCCCCACAGCCGACGAGCACCACGCACGTCCAGGAACGCCTCGTCAATCGACAGCGGCTCCACCAGCGGGGTGACGTCCCGAAACATCGCCATGACCTGACGCGAGACCTCGACGAACCGGTGAAAATCCGGCGACACGACGATGGCTGACGGGCACAGCCGGAGAGCCTGGCTGACGGGCATCGCAGCTCGAATGCCGAACCGACGCGCCTCATAGGACGCGCTGGACACGACCGAGCGCCCCTCGGGAGCACCGATGATCAGGGGCTTGCCCGCCAGAGAAGGATCGTCGAGCACGGCGACGGACGCGTAGAAGGCATCCATGTCGACATGGAGGATGCCGGCACCGGTGTCGTCGGCACCGGGACCCGAGACCATGCGTCCGCTGCCATCACCTCGACCCATGTCTCCATCTTCCCCCGAGCCACCGACATTCGGTTCCGCCCGGGAGCAGCGATGCCGGGCTCGTCGATGAGACGAGCCCGGCATCGTGACGAGAGGTCAGATCTGACCCGCACGCTCCAGCACGAGCTCACGCACGCGCGCGGCGTCGGCCTGGCCCTTCATGGCCTTCATGACAGCACCGATGACAGCACCAGCAGCCTGCACCTTCCCGTCCCGGATCTTCTCCAGCACGTCCGGCTGCGAGATCAGCGCGTCGTCGATGGCCGCGATCAGCGCTCCGTCGTCCGAGACGACCGCGAGGCCGCGCGCATCGACGACGGCCTGCGGATCGCCCTCGCCGGCGATGACGCCTTCAAGCACCTGGCGCGCCAGCTTGTCGGTCAGCGTGCCGGCGTCCACCAGCTGCTGCAGGGCCGCCACGTGCTCGGGCGACACCAGATCGGCGGCCTCCCGCTCCGAGGCGTTGGCGACACGGGTGATCTCGCCGGTCCACCACTTGCGTGCGGCAGCCGGTGCGGCACCAGCGGCGATCGTCGCCGCCACCTGGTCGAGCAGGCCGCCATTGTTGACGTCCTGGAACTCGAGGTCGGTGAAGCCCCACTCCGCCTTCAGGCGGCGACGACGCGCGACCGGAGCCTCGGGCAGAGCGGCGCGGAGTCGTTCGATCAGCTCGGTGGCGGGCTGCACAGGAACGAGATCCGGCTCCGGGAAGTAGCGGTAGTCATCGGCGTCGGACTTGGGGCGTCCGGCCGACGTCTGACCGGTGTCCTCGTGCCAGTGGCGCGTCTCCTGAGTGATGGTCCCGCCGTCGGCGAGAATCGCAGCCTGCCGCTGGATCTCGTAACGGACAGCACGCTCGACCGACCGCATCGAGTTGACGTTCTTCGTCTCGGTGCGGGTGCCGAGCTTCTCCTGCCCGCGCGGGCGCAGGGAGACGTTCGCATCACAGCGCAGGTTTCCACGCTCCATGCGCGCCTCGGAGATGCCGAGTGCCTTCGCGATATCGCGAATGGTGGAGACATACGCCTTGGCGTACTCGGGGGCGCGGTGCTCGGCACCGAAGATCGGCTTGGTGACGATCTCCACCAGCGGGACGCCCGCCCGGTTATAGTCCACCAGCGAGTATTCGGCCCCCTGGATGCGACCGGCGGACCCGCCGACGTGCGTGAGCTTGCCGGCATCCTCCTCCATGTGCGCGCGCTCGATCGGGATCGTCACGAGCGTGCCGTCTTCGAGTTCGATCTCCACGGATCCTTCGAAGGCGATCGGCTCGTCGTACTGCGAGATCTGGTAGTTCTTGCCGAGGTCGGGATAGAAGTAGTTCTTCCGAGCGAACCGGCTCGACGGGGCGATCGAGCAGCCGAGCGCCAGACCGAGGCTGATCGAGGACTCGATCGCCTGCGCGTTCACCACCGGCATCGACCCCGGAAGCCCCATGTCCACCGGGGCGACCAACGTGTTCGGGCCGGCGTCGTGGTTGTCCGGGTGCGCGGGGTTCGGCGCGGACGAGAACATCTTCGTCCGCGTGTTGAGCTCGACGTGCACCTCGAAGCCGAGCACCGGCTCGAACAGCTCCAGAGCCTTGTCGAAGTCCATCAGCTTGTCGGCCATCAGCGTGCCTCGCCTTCGTGAGTGATCTCGCCCGGCAGTCGCGGTGCGCGCTCCAGCAGCGGGCCGCCCCACTGGTCCACCAGCAGCGTCTCCAGCGCCGCACCCACACGGTACAGGCGCGCGTCCTCGCGGGCGGGAGCCAGGAACTGGATGCCCACCGGCAGCCCGTCATCGGACGCGAGTCCGGACGGCAGGGTGATCCCAGGAACACCCGCCAGGTTGGCGGGAATCGTGGTGACGTCGTTCAGATACATCTGCAGCGGGTCGCCGATGCGCTCCCCCAGCTTGAACGCCGTGGTCGGTGCCGCCGGAGTCGCGATGACGTCGACCTTCTCGAACGCGTGATCGAAGTCGCGCTGGATGAGCGTGCGCACCTTCTGAGCGCTGCCGTAGTACGCGTCGTAGTACCCCGCGGACAGCGCGTATGTGCCGAGGATGATGCGGCGCTTGACCTCTTCGCCGAAGCCGGCCTCGCGCGTCGCAGCCATGACATCCTCGACGGTCGCGCCGCCGTCCGGCGTGACGCGCAGGCCGAAACGCACGGAGTCGAACTTCGCCAGGTTGCTTGATGCCTCCGCCGGGAGGATCAGGTAGTACGCGGCGACGCCGTACTCGAAGTGCGGGGCACTGATCTCCACGATCTCTGCGCCCTGCGCCTCCATCGTCGCCAGCGCCGCACGGAACGACTCGGCGACGCCCGGCTGGAACCCGCTGTCTGGCAGCTCGGTGATGACACCGATCTTCAGGCCCTTGAGCACATCGCCCCGAGCACCCTCGCGTGCGGCGGCGGCGAACGAGGGCCACTGCTCTGCCAGCGATGTGGCGTCGTTGAGGTCGTGACCGCCGATGATGTCCTGCAGCAGTGCCGAGTCGAGCACCGTGCGGGCGACGGGGCCGACCTGGTCGAGGCTGGAGGCCAGCGCGATCGCGCCGTAGCGGCTGACGGCACCGTACGTCGGCTTCATCCCGACGGTTCCGGTGACGTGCGCCGGCTGACGGATGGATCCACCCGTGTCGGAGCCGAGTGCCAGCGGTGCTTCAAAGGCCGCAACCGCGGCGGCCGAGCCACCGCCAGAGCCGCCCGGAATCCGGTCGAGATCCCACGGGTTGTGCGTCGGGCCATAGGCCGAGTGCTCCGTGGAGGAGCCCATGGCGAACTCGTCCATGTTGGTCTTGCCGATGGCGATCAGACCGGCCGCACGCGCACGCGCGACAACGGTGGCGTCGTAGGGCGACATGTAGCCCTCGAGGATCTTGGACCCGGAGGTCGAGGGCATGTCGGTGGTCACCAGCACGTCCTTGACGGCCAGCGGGACGCCCGCCAGCTCCGGAAGCTCCTCACCAGCGGCCCGGCGCTGGTCGATGTCGGCCGCGTAGCGCTCGGCGTGCTCGTTGACATGCAGGAACGCGTGCACATCGCCGTCGACGGCAGTGATGCGGTCGAGATGGGCGCGGGTGGCCTCCACGGCGGACACCTCGCCGGCGCGCAGCTGCGCCGCCAGATCGGCGGCGGAAAGGCGGATGATGTCGCTCACTGCTCTTCTCCCAAGATCGCGGTCACGCGGAAGCGGTCATCATCGGAGTCCGGCGCATTCTGCAGGACCTCCGCGACCGACAGCGGCTGCTGCGGCTCGTCGGGACGAAAGACGTTGGCGAGCGGGATCGGGTGGCTCGTCGCGGGTACGTCGGGGGTTGCGACCTCCGACACCTTGGCGATGTTGTCGACGATCGCGCCGAGCTGACCGGTCAGTCGCTCGACCTCCTCGTCGGAGAGCTGGATCCGCGCGAGCACGCCGAGATGACGGACGAGTTCGGGGGTGATTTCAGACACCCGCCCAGTCTAGTTGCATCGCTCGACGCTCTCCGATGGAAGGTCACAGCCGGGTGTCGGACACGGGACGAGCACCGCGCCGCGATGCGCGCCGGACGAGTCGGGTCGCGGTCGTAGGCTGAGCGGGTGACCACTTACGACCCGCCTCGCCCCTGGATCGCCAGCTATGCCGCCGGTGTTCCCGAGGACCTCGAACCCGTCTCCGGCTCTCTCGTCGACATCGTCATCGCATCGGAGCGTGACTACCCGCAGGCACCCGCGCTGGAGTTCTTCGGACGCGAGACCACTTACGCCCAGCTCCTCGAGCAGATCGAGCGCGCAGCGCAGGGCCTCCGCGACCAGGGCGTGCGCGCCGGGGACACCGTGGCGATCATCCTACCGAACTGCCCGCAGCACATCGTCGCCTTCTACGCGGTGTTGCGCCTCGGCGCTGTGGCGGTCGAGCACAATCCGCTGTACACCCCGCGGGAGCTGCGCAAACAGTTCGAGGATCATGGGGCCAAGCACGCCATCGTGTGGAACAAGGTCGTGGCAGACGTCCAGGACTTCCCCCAGGATCTCGCCGTGTCCACGCTGATCTCCGTGGATGTGACCCGGGCGATGCCAGCCGCCATGCGCCTCGCGCTTCGACTGCCGATCGCGAAGGCTCGCGAGTCACGCGATGCGCTGTACGCGCCGGTGCGCGGGACGGTCCCGTGGGAGAAGATCGTGTCGGCGGGGCGGCTCCCGGGAAGCTGGGCGCAGCCCGCCACCGATGACCTGGCGATCATCCAGTACACCAGCGGCACCACGGGCACTCCGAAGGGCGCGGCACTCACGCACCGCAACCTGCTCTCGAACGCGGCGCAGGCGCGCGCCTGGGTGCCGTCGATCACGCGCGGAAACGGCTGCGTCGTGTACGCCGTGCTACCGATGTTCCACGCGTACGGACTCACCCTCTGTCTGACGTTCGCCATGTCGATGGGAGCACGGCTCGTCCTGTTTCCGAAGTTCGATCCCGACCTGGTGCTCGATGTCATGAAGAAGCATCCGGCGACCTTCCTCCCCCTGGTCCCGCCCATCGCGGAGCGGCTGCTGGCGCGATCCATCGAGAAGGGGATCTCGATCCAGGGCACCGAGGTGGCGATCTCCGGCGCGATGGCGCTGCGTCACGAGCTGGTGGTGCCGTTCGAAGCGGCATCCGGCGGCTTCCTGGTCGAGGGCTACGGGCTCAGCGAGTGTTCGCCGGTGCTGATGGCCAATCCGGTCGCCGCGAACCGCGTTGCCGGCACGGTCGGACTTCCCCTCCCGGGCACCGAGTGCCGGGTGGTGGATCCGGAGAACCCGACGCAGGACGTCCCCGCCGGTTCCGAGGGCGAGCTCGTGGTGCGCGGGCCGCAGGTGTTCTCGGGCTACTACGGCAAGCCGGAGGAGACCGAGGCGGCGTTCGTGGACGGGTGGTATCGCACCGGCGACATCGTGACCGTGGACGACGGTGGCTTCGTCCGCATCGTCGACCGCATCAAGGAACTGATCATCACGGGCGGGTTCAACGTCGCACCGACCGAGGTCGAGAATGCGCTCCGCCAGCACGAGGATGTCGAGGACGCCGCCGTCGTGGGCCTGCCGAGCGATCACTCCGGTGAGGAGGTCGTCGCAGCCATCGTGCTCCGACCGGGCGCTTCCGTGGATGTCGAGGCCATCCGCGAATACGCCCGGGGCGTGCTCACGCCCTATAAGGTGCCGCGCCGCGTGTTCGTCGTGGACGAGCTGCCGAAGTCGATGATTGGAAAGGTGCTCCGCCGCCAGGTGAAGCAGCAGATCCTCAGTCTGACGAACGGAAGCTGAGTCTGATCCAGCGTTCGCGGGAGAGTCCACGGTACTCCCGCGAACCTCGGCTCGATCAGGCGGGCGGGAGGGCGTCCGGCCCCTCGGTGACGAGAATGTGGAACTGGGCGGCGTCGAGGATGCGGATGCCCAGTTCCTCGGCCTTCGCCAGCTTCGACCCGGCACCGGGCCCAGCCGCGACGAAGTCGGTCTTCTTCGAGACGCTGGATGCTGCCTTCCCGCCCGCGCGAAGGATCGCCTCCTGAGCGCCCTCGCGGGAGTAGCCCTCGAGGGAGCCGGTGGCCACGACCGTGAGACCGTCCAAGACGCCGCCCTCCGCCACGGCCGCGCCGGGTCCGGGATGACCCGGGATGAACAGCTGCGCGCCCGCTGCTTCCCAGCGGGCGACGATCTCCTGGTGCCAGTCCACCTCGAACCAGTCCAGGAGCGAGTCGGCGATGATCCCGCCGACTCCTTCGACGGCCGCAAGCTCGTCGCGTGACGCCGCACGGATCGCTGCGAGCGATCCGAACCACTGCGCCAGCGCCCGCGCGGCCACGGGCCCGACGTGGCGGATGTTGAGCGCGACCAGGAAACGCCAGAAGTCTTTGGTCTTCGCCTTCTCCAGCTCGGCGAGGAGCTTGATCGCCTGTGCCCCGGGCTCGACCAGCGGGAAGTTCTTCGTCACTCCGGCGGCCCGTCGCTCGGCCGCAGTGGCGTTCTCGAACCCGGGCGGATACACGCGCGTGACCTTCTGGAACGGTGCGCGAACGACGGGCTCGCCGTTCTCGTCGGTCTTGAGTTCGCCCGTCTCCGCGTCGCGAACGTCGACGACGATCGGCACGAGCTGCTGGAGCGTGAGGTCGAACAGCCCGGCCTCCGTGTCGAGCACAGGGCGCTCCGGGTGGCGCGGCTGCGTGAGGGCTGCCGCCGTCACCTCGCCGAGGACCTCGATGTCGAGTCCGCCACGCGAGCCGATGTGTTCAACGCGCCCACGTACCTGCGCGGGACACGAGCGGGTGTTGACGCATCGCAGATCGATGTCGCCCTCCTTGGCCGGCAGCAGCGCCGATCCGCATTCGGGGCAGGAACCGGGCATGACGAACTCGCGCTCCGTCCCGTCCCGCAGCTCCACCACCGGGCCGAGCACCTCCGGGATGACATCGCCCGCCTTGCGCAGCACCACGGTGTCGCCGATGAGGACGCCCTTGGCCTTCACCACGTCCTGGTTGTGCAGGGTCGCGAAGCTGACCGTGGAACCCGCGACGAACACCGGCTCCATCACCGCGTACGGGGTGGCGCGACCCGTCCGCCCCACACCGATCGCGATGTTGAGGAGCTTCGTGCGCACTTCCTCCGGAGGATACTTGTACGCGATCGCCCAGCGCGGCGCGCGGGACGTGGCTCCCAGCTCGTCGTGCAGCGCGAGGTCATCCACCTTGACGACGATGCCGTCGAGTTCGTGAGCAACGTCGTGACGGTGCTCGCCGTAGTGGGCGACGAACTCCAGAACGGCGTCGATGTCGTCCAGCACACGCGGGTACGGGCTCGTGGGCAGACCCCACGCGCTGAGCAGCTCGTAGACCTCGCTCTGGGATGACACCGGCGGGTTCTGCCACGCTCCGATGCCGTGCACGAACAGACGCAGCGACGCCAGGCGCGCTTCGCCGGCGGCGAGCTCCATCCCGTCCTTCTTGTCGAGTTGCTGACGAAGGCCTCCGCTGGCGGCGTTGCGCGGGTTGGCGAACGCCGGGAAGCGGCGCTGCGCACTCTTCTCCGCCTTCTCCTGGCCGGCCCGCGGCGCCATGTCGGCGATGACCTGGGTCCGCATGCGCGCCTGCAGCGCGTTCAGCTCCTCGAACTCGGCGACCGGGATGAAGACCTCGCCGCGTACTTCGACGAGCGCCGGATGACCGGTTCCGGCAAGTCGTGCCGGAATCCCCGCAACGCGGAGGGCGTTGACCGTGACGTCTTCGCCGACGCGTCCGTCGCCGCGCGTGGCGGCAGAGGTGAGCACGCCATTCTCGTAGCGCAGCGAGATGGCCAGACCGTCGATCTTGAGCTCGGTGAGCCAGCGCACCGGAGCTCCTGCGGCCAGCGCCGTCTTGGCGCACCAGTCGCGCAGCTCCTCGGGTGAGAAGACGTTGTCGAGACTGAGCATCCGCTCGGCATGGGTGATCGGCGCGAGCATGCTGCCCTCGGCCGCGCCGACGCTGAGGGTGGGCGAATCCTGCCCCTGCACCTCGGGGAACGCGGCCTCGATCGCTTCGAGCGCGTGCATCCACGCGTCGTAGGTGGCATCGTCCACCGGCGAGGAATCCGCGCCGTAGTACGCGTCGCGCGCGTCGATGATGAAGGTGGTGAGGCGCTCCGCCTCCGCTCGCGCCTCATCGAGAGTACGGGGTGTCACATCTGCAGTGCCGGTCACGCATCCAGCGTATTCGGTGCCTCCGACATCGGCACGAACGCGTTCACCGCGCGTGCCGATCAGCCGACCGGAACCGCCGACTCGGTGCGATCGATCGTGAACTGACCGATCACGCGCGTGCCGTCGTAGAGCACCGCGGTCTGCCCCGGTGCCACGCCATCCAGCGGATCGATCGGAGTGACGGTCAGCCCGGACTCCTCCCACACGGCATGGGCGGGAACGGGGTCGGCATGCGCGCGGATCTGCACGTCGCAGGCGAACTCACCCTCGACCGGCTCGGCTCCCGCCCAGCTCAGCCGCGCACCCGAGATCCGTCCGATCGCAAGCGCCTCCTTGGGGCCCACCACGACGGTGTTGGACACCGGGCGGACCTCGAGGACGAACCGCGGCTTGCCGTCCGCCGCGGGTACGCCGAGGTGAAGCCCGCGACGCTGGCCCACGGTGTACGCGTGCGCGCCCTCGTGCGATCCGACGACGTGCCCCTCGCGATCCACGATGTCGCCGGTGGCCGTGCCGACCTTGTCGGCGAGCCAGCCACGAGTGTCGCCGTCGGGGATGAAGCAGATGTCATGACTGTCCGGCTTGGACGCGACAAGCAGGCCACGCTCGGCGGCCTCGGCGCGCACCACGGCCTTGGAGGGCGTCTCCCCCAGCGGGAAGTAGGTGTGAGCAAGCTGCTCGGCGGTCAGAACGCCGAGAACATAGGACTGGTCCTTCGCGTCGTCAGCGGCGCGATGCAGCTCCAGTCCGCGGTCCCCGTCGCGCAGGCTGGCGTAATGTCCGGTGCACACGGCATCGAACCCGAGCTCGATCGCCCGCTCCAGCAGCGCAGCGAACTTGATCTTCTCGTTGCAGCGCATGCAGGGGTTGGGGGTGCGACCGGCCTGATACTCCGAGATGAAATCGGCGATCACATCGTCGCGGAAGCGCTCCGAGAAGTCCCAGACATAGAACGGGATGCCGAGCTTGTCGGCGACCCGACGTGCGTCCATCGCGTCCTCAATGGTGCAGCATCCCCGGCTGCCGGTGCGCAGCGTGCCACCCGCACGTGACAGCGCCAGGTGCACTCCCACGACCTCGTGCCCGGCCTCGACCGCTCGCGCTGCAGCCACCGCCGAGTCGACGCCACCGCTCATCGCCGCCAGAATTCGCATGTCACCAGTCTACGAGCGCCGCGCGGCACCGGTCGCTGCAGCGTAAGCAGACGCGATGTTCGCCACGACGGCATCGACATCGTCATCGGTGCTCGTGCGGCCCAGGCTGAAGCGCAGCACGCTGCGCGCGTCCCGCTCGTCACGGCCCATCGCCCTCACCACGTGCGAGGGCTCGGCGATTCCCGCCGTACATGCGGATCCCGTCGACACGGCGATCCCGGCACGATCCAGGAGGTACAGCAGCGACTCCCCCGACGCCCCTGGGAACAGCACGTGCAGGTTGCCCGGCAGGCGCATCTCCGACCCGAGCACCTGAGCCTCTGGCACCGCGGAGAGGATGCCGGCGCGCAGTCGATCACGGAGCGCGGCCTCGTGCGCCGCCTCGATCTCCCGATCAGCCGCCATCGCCTCGGCGGCTGCGGCGAAGGCCACCGCGCCCGCAACGTCCTGCGTCCCTGCACGGAGGTCACGCTGAGCCGCCCCGCCGTGATGCAGCGCGGCGAGTCGAGCCGATCGCGACACCACGAGGGCTCCCGTCGCCGGCGGGCCGCCGATCTTGTGCGCCGACACGCTCAGCGCGACGACTCCCGCGCCCCGCTCGCCCCGCACCTGCGCGAACGACAGCGGCAGATGCCCGAAGGCAGCGACGGCGTCCAGGTGCAAGGGAACCCCGGCGGTCTGCGCTGCGGCACCGAGCTCCATGACAGGGTTCACCGTCCCCACCTCGTTGTTGGCCCACAGTGCCGTGGCGACCACGATGTCGGGACCGAGCGCGGCCGCGAAAGCTGTGGGCTCGATGCGCCCCTCAGAGCTCAGCGCCACAGGACGCACCCGCGCACCCTGTGCCGCCCTCAACCACTCGACGCTGTCCATCGTGGCGTGATGCTCGCCGTCGGGCAGCACGATGACGTCGCGATCCGTCTCGCGTGACCACCAGGCGCCTTTGAGTGCCAGGTTGATCGACTCGGTCCCACCCGAGGTGAAGACCACCTCGATCGGATCCGCATCCAGCACCCGTGCCACCGCCTCACGCGCGTCCTCCAGGACGCGTCGGGCGTGCTGACCCGCGCCATGGATGGACGACGGATTCGCCAACTCCCCCACCGCAGCGATCCAGGCGTCGCGGGCCTCGGCTCGCATCGGGGTGGCCGCGGCGTGATCCAGGTAAACGCTCACTCCCCCACTCTCCCACGCGCACATGCGCTCGAGGCCGACGCGAATGTATGACCCATATGGCATGGACGAGGCGCGGCGGTGGAGGAATGAATGCGCGCCGCGGCAATCTCGCCGTACGCTGGAGGGATGGACAGCTCCGACCCGACGCAGCCGCCCGCGTTCCTTGACGCCGCCCTGGACGGGCTGGGCGTCCACCTGGCGGATGGCACCGCCACGATTCGCGTGCACTCCCACGATGCCACCGCGGTGGAACTTCTCGTCTTCAACGACGACGATCTCGACTGGGTGACCGATACGGTCCCCCTCATGCGCGGCGACGGTGACGTGTGGAGCGCCACCACCGAACTCCTGCACGTCGGCAGCCCGTACATGCTGCGCGCATCCGGACCTGCGGATTCGCGCTTCGACAGCGAGCGCATGCTGATCGACCCGTACTCGCGCGGGCTGATCCCCGGCGACGGCTACGAGGACTTCCGCAGCGTCGTGATCGATGAGACCTTCGACTGGGGCGATATCGCAAAGCCCGCGGTCCCGCTGGATGAGACGATCATCTACGAGGGCCATCTCAAGGGCCTGAGCAAGCGTCACCCCGATGTTCCGCCGGCGCTGCACGGCACCTACGCGGGTCTCGCTCATCCGGCGATGATCGAGCACTTCCGATCGATCGGCATCACCGCCGTGGAACTGCTGCCCATTCACGCATTCAGCTCCGAGCCGCGTCTGCTGAACCTCGGTCTGTCGAACTACTGGGGCTACAACACCGTCTCGTTCTTCACACCGCATGCCGCCTACGCGACGGCCGATGCTCGTCGCGCGGGTCCCGCCGCTGTCCTGCGTGAGTTCAAGGGCATGGTCAAGCTCCTGCATCAGGCCGGCATCGAGGTCATCCTCGATGTGGTCTACAACCACACCTCGGAGGAGGGACCCGGCGGCCCGACCACCAGTCTTCGCGGTCTTGACGACGCCACGTACTACCGCCAGAGCGCCGATGGCTCGTACATCGACACCACCGGCTGCGGAAACACGCTGAACACCTCGGAGGCCGCGTCGGCTCGTCTCGTGCTGGACTCGCTGCGCTACTGGGCGCAAGAGGTCGGCGTCGACGGCTTCCGCTTCGATCTGGCCACTTCTCTCGGCCGCGACGCCGGCCACGAGTTCACGCCGGAGCACCCGCTCCTGCAGGCGATCCGCACCGATCCCGCACTCGCCGAAGTGAAGATCATCGCCGAACCGTGGGACGTCGGCATGGGCGGCTGGCAGACCGGCAACTTCGGTCCGGGCTGGCAGGAGTGGAACGACCGCTATCGCGACCGGGTACGCAACTTCTGGCTGAGCGATATCGACTACGCACGCCGTGCCGGAATCGCCCCCACGGGCATCGGCGGATTCGCGACGCGCTTGGCGGGCTCCTCCAACACGTTCTCCCTCGAGCGCGGACCGCTCGCGAGCGTCAACTTCGTGACCGCACACGACGGATTCACCATGCGCGACCTGGTCTCGTACGGCACCAAGCACAACCTCGCCAACGGCGAACACAATCGCGACGGAGCCGATCAGAACCGATCCTTCAACCATGGTGCCGAGGGACCAACCGACGACGCAGCCATCCGCGCGACCCGGCGCAAGGCCATCCGCAATCTGTTCGGCACCCTGCTGCTCTCCGCCGGCACGCCGATGATCACGGCGGGCGACGAGACCGGACGCACGCAGCACGGCAACAACAACGCCTACTGCCAGGATTCCCCGATGACCTGGCTGAGCTGGCAGCACGAACCGTGGCAGCACGACCTCCGCGCGCATGTCTCGGCGCTGACTCGCATCCGGCGTGAGAACCCCGCGCTGCGCCCGAGCCGGTACGCGGTGCTCGGCGAGCATGTCGAGGGCGCCAGCGAGATGGAGTGGTTCGACGAGAACGGCGAGACCATGTCAGCGGACCGCTGGCAGAACGCCGGGCACCGTACGCTGCAGTACTTCGCGGCCGAGACCTTGCACGACGGCGATCCTCGCAACAAGATCCTGCTCATGATCCACGGAAACGAGTCGCCGATCGTGGTGCGGCTGCCGCGTATCCCCGGCGTGACCCGGTACCGCTCGCTGTGGTCCAGCGAGGAGGAGGTCCCGCAGACGGAGCGGCTGACCTACGCGCCCGGCGACACTGTCACCCTCACCAGCACGGCCATGCATCTGTTCGGCGTGGATTCGGACGATGAGAACATCACCGACGAGGCGATCGATGCCGCGGCGCTGGGGGTCGAGACTCCCGACACGCCGGTCACCGATCCTGCGAACGCTGCTGTCACGGGGCAGAAAGACGCCCCAGTGCAATAGTGATGTGACGAGGCCGAGGCGCGCGGTAGGTTGCTCATGTGGCTGCCAAGAACCGCTCTCTCACTCGCCCGTGGCGAAGCAGCCGGCCCGTGCCGGTTCGCTCGCTCCCGCCCGCTGTCTCTCCCGGAGCGGATGCTGATACCCGTTCGGGACGCATTCCGGTTCAGGAAGTGCATCCCCAGGCGCCCGGAGGCTTCGCACCGTCGGCGTACGTCGGCGAAGCAGTTCCGTTCCGGGCGACGGCCTTTCGCGAAGGGCACGATCTGATCGGCGTCCAGCTGCGCCTCTGGTCGCCCAGCGGTGAGGAGTCGCTGCACCGGCTGGCCTCCACCGGTGACGGCCTCGACCACTGGCAGGTCGATGTCGTGCCGCTGGAGCAGGGCAGCTGGCGATTCCGTGTGGAGACCTACGCGGATGAGTGGGCCACGTGGCATCACGCCGCCTCGCTCAAGATCCCGGCCGGCGTCGACGTCGCCGTGATGTGCGAACAAGGTGCGGCGTTGTTCGATCGCGCGCGGTCAGAGAAGAAGCTGCCGACGGGAGTGAAGGCCAAGCTGCAGTCTGCTGCCAAGACGCTGCGTGCCACCGGCACCTCCCCCGAGATCGCACTCGAGGTGGTCGAGGACCCCGACCTCGCCGCGTTCTTCGCCGACTTCCCTGTCCAGTCCTTCGCCACCGCATCGGACGAGCAGACTCTGCTGGTCGAGCGTGAGCTCGCCGGCTCCGGCGCGTGGTACGAGTTCTTCCCGCGCTCTGAGGGTGCGCTCCGCCACGCCGACGGCTCGGTCTCTTCCGGAACCTTCGTGACAGCGATTGATCGCCTTCCCGCGGTCGCCGCCATGGGCTTCCAGGTGCTGTATCTGCCGCCGATCCATCCCATCGGCCGCACCAACCGCAAGGGTCCCAACAACACCCTCGACGCGGGCCCGAACGATCCCGGCTCGCCGTGGGCGATCGGTGCCGCCGAGGGAGGTCATGACACCGTCCACCCGGATCTCGGAACCCTCGAGGACTTCCGCGCCTTCGTGGCCGCCGCCCGCGACCTCGGACTGGAGGTCGCGCTGGATCTCGCACTGCAGGCGAGCCCCGATCACCCCTGGGTCACCTCTCACCCGGAGTGGTTCACGACCCTCCCGGACGGCACGATCGCCTACGCCGAGAACCCGCCGAAGAAGTATCAGGACATCTACCCGGTCAACTTCGACAACGACCCGCTCGGCATCCGTGCCGAGGCGCTGCGCATCGTGGAGCACTGGATCGCGCAGGGCGTGCAGATCTTCCGCGTCGACAACCCGCACACCAAGCCGCTCGCCTTCTGGGAGTGGCTGATCCGCACGGTGAACGCGACCCACCCCGACGTGGTGTTCCTCGCCGAGGCGTTCACACGGCCCGCGATGATGCGCTCGCTGGCCGCCGCCGGTTTCCAGCAGAGCTACTCGTACTTCACCTGGCGCAACACCCGGGCAGAGCTCGAGGAGTTCCTCACCTCGGTGACGCAGGAGACGGCGGATTTCATGCGCCCCAACCTGTTCGTGAACACCCCGGACATCCTGACGGAGTATCTGCAGTTCGGCGGGCGGGCCGCCTACGCCATCCGCGCGATCGTGGCAGCGACCGCCGCTCCGTTGTGGGGCGTGTACGCCGGCTTCGAGCTGTTCGAGAACGTCGCCCGTCCGGGCGCTGAGGAGAACATCGACAACGAGAAGTATGAGATCAAGACCCGCGACTGGGCCGAGGCCGATGCCACCGGACGCACCCTCGCGCCGCTGATCACCCGACTCAACGAGATCCGCGCGGCCCATCCCGCACTGCGGCAGCTTCGCAACTTCCGTATCCACGGCAGCGACGACGATGCGATTCTCGTCTTCAGCAAGCACCTGCCCGCCGAGTTGTCCCCGGACGGCACAGCCGACACGATCATCGTGGTGATCAACGTCGATCCGCACTCCGTGCGGGAGACCACCGTGCACCTCGACACCACCGTCTGGGGCGTGCCGCTCGGCTCGCCCTTCGAGGTGGAGGACCTGCTCTCCGGCGAGGTGTGGGAGTGGACGGACAATGCGTACGTGCGCCTGGACGCATTCACGCGCGCTGCGCACATCCTGCGCGTGAAGGGCTGACATGAGCGAGACGATTCCCACCGACACCCTGCGCGCCGTCGCAGCAGGCTCCTATCACGCGCCGCACGACGTGCTGGGTATCCACCCCGCCGCCGCTGGCGTGGTCGTGCGCACCCGGCGCCCCCTCGCCGTGACGGTCACCGCGAACTTCGCCGATGGCACGGCGCTTCCCCTGACGCACAGAGTGGACGGCGTGTGGGAGGGGTTCGCCGCGGGCGAGCCTCGGCCGTACACGCTGGAGACGGCATACCGGGACGGATCCACCTGGATCGCGGATGACCCCTACCGACACACCCCGACCGTGGGCGAACTCGACCTGCACCTGATCGGCGAGGGCCGGCACGAGGAGCTGTGGCGCGTCCTGGGTGCTCACGTGCGAACGCACGACGCCGTGGACGGCGTCGCCTTCAGCGTGTGGGCGCCGAACGCGCGCAGCGTGCGCGTGGTGGGACCCTTCAACGAGTGGGACGGCCGCAGCCACGCGATGCGCTCGATGGGCAGCAGCGGGGTCTGGGAGCTCTTCGTTCCGGAACTCGGCGAGGGCGCGATCTACAAGTACGAGATTCGCACCGAGCGTGGTGACTGGATCCTCAAGGCCGACCCGATGGCACAGGCCGCAGAGATGCCGCCGGCGACCGCCTCGCGCGTCACCCGTTCGCACTACGTGTGGAACGACGCGGAATGGATCGCGCGTCGCGCTGCCACCGATCCGTCCGTTCATCCGATGTCGGTCTACGAGTTGCACCTCGGATCCTGGCAGCCGGGTCTGTCGTACCGCGACGCCGCCGATCCCCTCATCGAGCATGTGAGCAGCCTCGGATTCACGCACGTCGAGTTCATGCCGCTCTCCGAGCACCCCTTCGGCGGATCGTGGGGCTATCAGGTCTCTGGGTACTACGCGCCGACGAGTCGATTCGGCACGCCGGATGACCTGCGCTACCTGGTCGATCGCCTGCACGGTGCCGGGATCGGCGTGATCATGGACTGGGTGCCCGGTCACTTCCCCAAGGACGCCTTCGCTCTCGGCCGCTTCGACGGTCAGGCCGTGTACGAGCACGCCGATCCGCGGCGCGGCGAGCACAAGGACTGGGGCACGTACATCTTCGACTACGGTCGCAACGAGGTGCGCGGCTTCCTCGTCGCCAACGCGCTGTACTGGCTGGAGGAATTCCACGTCGATGGCCTGCGCGTGGACGCTGTGGCGTCGATGCTCTACCTGGACTACTCGCGTCAGGACGGCGAGTGGGAACCCAACGTGCATGGCGGGCGCGAGAACCTAGAGGCGATCTCATTCCTCCAGGAGGTCAACGCGACAGCGTACAAGCGCAATGCCGGTATCGCGATGATCGCCGAGGAATCCACCAGCTATCCGGGTGTCACGGCCAGCACGGAATCGGGCGGCCTGGGCTTCGGCTTCAAGTGGAACATGGGGTGGATGAACGACTCGCTACAGTACGTGTCGCGCGACCCGCTGTATCGCAGTCACCACCACGGGGAGATCACCTTCTCCTTCCACTACGCCTTCAGCGAGCAGTACGTGCTGCCCATCAGCCACGACGAGGTCGTGCACGGTAAGGGCACGCTGCTCAGCCGGATGCCGGGCGATCACGCGGCGAAGCTGGCCGGTGCCCGCGCCTTCCTCGGTTACATGTGGGCACACCCGGGCAAGCAACTGCTGTTCATGGGGCAGGAGTTCGGTCAGCTCTCGGAATGGAGCGAGGGGCGGGGCCTGGACTGGTGGATGCTGGATCAGCCCAGCCATCGTCAGCTGCAGTCGTTCGTGGGTGCCCTGAATCACACCTACCGCGCGCAGCCGGCATTGTGGCAGCGCGATCGTGATGGGGCGGCGTTCTCCCTGCTGGGCGCACCCGCGTGGAACACGAACATCGTCGCGTTCGATCGTGTCGATGCGAAGGGACGCCACGTGGTCTCCGTGACCAACTTCTCGGGCTCTGTGGTGGCGAACCTGCCGTTCATCCTGCCGAAGCCCGGGGTCTGGCACGAGGTGCTCAACTCCGATGCCGCAGAGTTCGGGGGCAGCGGCGTCGGCAACTTCGGCAGCATCACCGCTGACGACTCAGGTCTCACCAACGTCACCGTTCCGTCTCTGGGCACCATCTGGTTCGCCCACGAGTGAATGAGGAAGGAGCACCCGATCCCGGGTGCTCCTTCTCGTTCAAGCGGCAGGTCAGAACAGCAGCGACGACAGACGCCCGCGAGCACGCGTGACACGGGGATCGGCGTCGCCGACCAGACCGAACAGCTCCAAGAGCCGCTCGCGCACCGGGGTCCGCTCATCCGCGGGGAGCGCGCCGAACAACTCGAGCAGTCGGTCGAAGGCGTCTTCGACGTGCCCGCCCGCGAGATCCAGGTCGGCCACAGCGAGCTGAGCGTCGATGTCCGTCGGTGCTGCGGCAGCCGCAGCCCGGACAGCCTGCAGGTCGGCGTCCTGCACTCGCTGCAGAAGCTTCACCTGGCCGAGCCCGGCACGAGCATCCTCGTCACGCGGGTTCTCCGCCAGCGCCGCCTCATACGCGATCGCCGCTCGCGCGTAGTCGCCGGCTTCGATCGCGTCATAGGCCTCGGCATGCAGCGGCGGCAGCGGCTTCTCGGCGGGGGCGGCGGCTTCAACGTCGGCGCCGTCGCCGACGCCCGCCTCGATTGTGCCGGTCACGCCATTCTGCGCAGCCACCTGCAGAAGCTGAGCGAACACCTCACGCACCTGCTGGTCATCGGCCGCACCGTTGAACATGGGCAGCGGCTGACCGGCGATCACGGCCACCACGAACGGCACCGACTGCGCGCCGAATGCCCGCACGATTCCAGGGTTCGCATCGGCGTCGACATTGCCGAGCACCACACGACCGGCCAGGGCGCGAACGACGGCCTCCAGGGTCGCCGTCAGCTGCTGGCTGGCTTCGCTGCGCGCAGACCAGAGGTTCACCACCACCGGAACCGAGCGGGACAGATCGAGGATCTGCTGGAACTCGGCTTCGGTCACGGTCGAGACCAGCTCGGCCGCTCCCTGTGCTGCCGCAGTCTGCTCGGGGCTCGGACGGTTGCGGAGAGAGGACAGATCGACAGCGCCACGCAGCACGGCGCCGGGGGCATCGCTCACGGGAGAACCTCAGCCTTCAGGATGTCGCTGGAGAATCCCAGCAGTCGGATCTTCTCCCCCGACGACTGGCCGGGGACGAAGAAGAACAGTTGGTCAGAGTAGGTGGTCTGGAAGCCCGTCTGCGACTGGGTCACGCCGGTGAGCGCCGTCACGCGAGGGTTACCGTCCAGCTTGATCACCGCGTCCGCGACCGAGGGCTTCGAGGTCTCCGTCTCCTCGACGTTGACCGCGACGATGGCGCCGTTGTCGACCGTCATCAAGGCCACCGGTGCCGATGCACCGGCGCGAGCGGCGAACTGGAGCGTTCCGGTCTGGCCCTCCGCCGTCGCGTTGAACGTGTCGAGCTGCTGCTGGCGTCCGGTCGTGATCTTCGGCAGGAACGTATCCACATCCAGATCGAAGTTCGACGCGAACTCGCTGGTTGCTCCCTTGTCGAGCACATCGGCGTACGCACCGGCGACCTGGTCCGGTGCCATCACGAGCAGCGACGAATCCGGACGCACGAGGTTGGCGCCGAGCTCGGCTGGTGCGAGGTTCGGGGTCTGGGCCGACGCTTCGAGCTGTGCCAGGTAGGACACCTTGTACGGGCTCCAGGCGTCGGTCTGGGTCGCGATGAGGATGCGCGGTGCGACCGTCGTGTCGGCCTCGTCCTGCCACACGGCCAAGATGGTCCGGGGCCAGCCGCTCTTCGCCTCCGGGACGATGATCTGATACGGCTTCGACGGGACGGCCGTCAGTGCAGGGATGTCAGGCAGCGTCGAGCGCAGCGTGTAGTTCGTCGCTCGTGCGGACAGCACCGCATCGGACAGCCGTGTGGACGCGACATCGATGCTGAGCGAGCTGTCGGCTGCGGCCGCGGTGGTCGCGATGCGGTCGAGGATCTTCTCCGCCTGCTGCTCGGTGACGGAGGGCTTCTCCTGGTCTTCGGGAACGATGACCGTAGGAGTCGGGCTCGGCGTGGCCGTGGGCTCGTCGAACTTCGGCCACGCGTCGGCCGTGCATCCGCTGAGCAGTGCGCCGGAGACGACGAGCGCGGGAATCGCGATGAGGGACCTTCGCCCGCCACGCTTCTTGGCGCTCGAGCTGATCACACCCTTCTCGGCCGCATCCAACTCTCCGACGCTGATCGGCTGCGTCTCCGGCAGAGGCGGAACTCCGCGCCGGCGAGGACCGCGCGATCGGCGCATGTGACGGATGCCGAGCACGTACAGCAGGATGCCCACGATGAGCGCGATGCCGCCGAGCACCACCAGCGGGCCCGCCCACGGCGTGGAATTGTCGATCGCCCAGGACAGGGCGATATCGCTGGGGGCCGGATTCTGGCCGTCGGTGGCAATCAGCACCGCCATGGCATCCGGGAGTCGCATCTTGCGGATCATGGAGCCGGTGTCCGTCGTGAACTCGTCGGTCCACAGGTCCGATCCCACCGGGCTAGCGGAGTTGGGGGTGATCAAGCCCGCGGTGGTAGCCGCGTCGATCCCCTTCTGCACCGTCTCGTCGACGGCCGGGGCCTCCTCCGTGGGCGCGACCACGGTCGAGCTGATCGTTCCGTCCTTGGCGAGCGTCACGTGGTTGTAGGAGCTGTCGGCGAGCCAGGCTGCGACGTCCTCCTTGACGGCGATGGCACCGAAGATGTCCCCGCTGCCATCGACCTTCAGCGTCTGCACGCCCGGCAGCTTGTTGAAGACTTCGCCATCGATCATCGTGTACGCCTGGTCGGCGGATACGCCGAGTTCAGCACGCTCGGTGTTGGGACCGAGGAACACGGTGCGCTGGGCGATGCCGCCAGCGATGAGAATGGCGGCGATCACGAAGGATGCGACAGCCCAGACAAAACGCACGAAATTTCTCCTCACGTCTCCGTACAGCGCACGGAGCGGATAGACACTCGACCAAACAGACTAGCGAACCTGACTGAAAGTTGTCCTCACAGTGCCGGGTTGCCGGGTCATTCGTCGTCAGCGCACTATGTTGTTCGGGAGCACCCCGACCGGCGAAGGAATCATGAAGCTGCAATACCCGTTCCGCACTGCGCTGGTGGCGACACTCGGCGTCGGCGTCGGCATCGCCCTGATCACCGGAGTCCAGAGCCTCGGTGCGGTGCTTCTCTACGTCGGAACTGCGCTCTTCCTGAGCCTCGGTCTTGATCCGGTGATCTCGTTCCTCGAGCGCCGGCGCGTTCCCCGCTGGGCTGCTGTTCTGATCACCGTGGTGGTGGTTCTGGGGCTCTTCGCCGGCATCGTCGCGATCGTGCTGCCGCTGATCATCAACCAGGTGACGCTGCTCGTCAATCAGGTGATCCGCATCATCACGATGCCCGACCTCATCGGCGAGCTGGAGACGTGGCTGACCGATCTGTTCCCCAACCTCCGGGTGCAGGACGTTCTCGACCAGGCGCAGAAGTGGGCGCTGTCGAGCATCGGCGACTTCGGCTCGCAAGTGGTCAACGTGAGCCTCGGCGCCATCCAGGGGCTGTTCGGCGCGTTTATCGTGTTGATTCTCACGATCTACCTCACGGCATCGACTCCGGCTCTCAAAGCGGCGGTGTACCAGCTGGTCCCCGCCTCGCGCCGTGCGCGATTCACCGACATCGCCGAGCAGATCATCGACTCCGTCGGCTACTACGTCATGGGACAGGTGACGCTGGGCGTCATCAACGGCGTGCTCAGCTTCTTCTTCCTCTCCATCATCAACGCCCCGTTCAGCGCCGTGCTCGCCGTGATGGCGTTCTGCGGATCGCTGATTCCGCTGGTGGGCACGCTGACGAGCTCGGCCATCATCGTGATCGCGTGCTGGCTGATCCCGGATGGTGGATCGGCGACCACCGCCATCATCGCCGCGGTCTACTACCTGATCTACATGCAGATCGAGGCCTATGTGATCTCGCCGCGCATCATGAATCGTGCCGTGTCGGTCCCGGGAGCCGTGGTGGTGATCGCGGCGCTCGCCGGAGGGGCGTTGGGCGGCCTGCTCGGCGCGCTGGTGGCGATCCCGGTGGCCGCGAGCCTGCTGATCATCTACCGCCAGGTGATCATCCCGCGCCAGAACGAACGCTGACCGGCCGAGCGCTCAGCCGTCCCATTCGGTCGGCAAGGGGAGAGCGGACGGATTGACCGCGCCCACGATCTCGGACAGCACGCGGACGGTCTGGTTCTCCCCCACCCACAGGTGGCGTCCTCCGTCGACAGCGATCAGCCGCGCGTCAGGAATGCTTGCGAAGCGCTCGCGCGCTTCCTCGGGCCGCAGGTAGTCGTCGAGTTCGGGCACGAGGATCACCACGCGGCAGTCCTCGTTCGCCCAGGCGGCCACGTCATCGGCCGTGGCTCGATGCAGCGGCGGCGAGAGCAGAATGATGCCTTCGATGTCGTGGTCGCGTCCGTACTTCAGCGCCAGCTCGGTCCCGAACGACCAGCCCACGAGCCAGGGGCGCGGCAACCCGCGCTCGTGCACGAAGTCCATGGCCGCCGCGACATCGGCCTCCTCGCCGATGCCCTCCTCGAAGGTGCCTTCGCTGGTCCCCCGCGGCGATGACGTTCCTCGGGTGTTGAAGCGCAGCACGGCGAGGTCGGCCAGTGCGGGAAGTCGCGCTGCCGCCTTGCGGAGGATGTGGGAGTCCATGAATCCCCCTGCCGTGGGCAGCGGGTGCAACGTGACGAGTGTCGCGACCGGAGTGGTGTCCAGAGGCAGTGCCAGCTCGCCCACCAGGGTCAGACCGTCCTGCGTGCGCAGGGTGATGTCTTCGCGGTGAGCGGGCAGCTCCACCGCGCCTCGGATCTCCATCAGCTGATCCTCCAGCAGTGTGTGTGCCAATGACGACGTGCGCCCAGGTCGGCCGTGTCGCCCAGGACGCCGTCAGCGCGCCAGGCGACCAGATGAGAGACGCCCACGGCGACGATCCGTCCGCAACCGGGACAGGTGTATTCCTTCAGGGCTTGGCGCTCCGAGACGGGCTGCACGTACCACTCCTGGCCGCGACGCAGTTCGGTGCGTTTGAATCCCGCGATCATGCGGGCGAGGGAATCCTCAGCGCGAGAATCCTCCGGTCGACGTCGATTCGATCGGGGCATGGCGAAACAGCGTCACCACCAGTGGTTACTGGTCCAGAAGTTGTACGCGTCGGCCCACGACCCGTACCGACCCACCGCATATCCGTTGGCCCAGGTGAGGTTGGCCACCGGATCGTAACCGCCGCCGGGCACCTTGGAGCACGGCAGCGCCTGAACCAGACCGCAGGCACCCGAACTCGAGTTCGTGGCGTTGGGGTTCCAGCTGCTTTCCTTGCTCACGATGTAGTCGACGTAGCCCCAGTCGCTCTCGGCGATGCCCGCTGCGGCCATCCACTCGGACGGCGAGCCGCCACCGGTGTACTTGGGCACGTCTCCGCCGCTGCTCTTCTTGCCGCCGCCGCTGCCGCTGTCGTCCTTGACGGAAGCGGGCTCCGGGGTGGGGGTG